>CAJJPW010000298.1 GCA_905193725.1 uncultured Eubacteriales bacterium | reverse complement strand
TGCCGTTGATGATCCCCGGTTTTTCCCGCTCCTGCTTCGTCATGGATTTGATGATCGCCCCTGTCTTATCCAGCTGCTTTTCATCCAGCACCATGCCCGAGAGCTTGTTACCCCCTGGCATCATGGCCAAAATATCCGCCATGGAGCCCATGCTTCTCATCTGCTCCATCTGCTCCAAGAAGTCGTTTAGGTTGAGCTGGTCCTTTTTGATTCGCTGCTCCAGCTCGATGGCCTTTTTCTCCTCAAAGGCAGCCTCTGCCTTTTCCACCAGTGAGAGGATATCCCCCATGCCCAGAATTCTGGAAGTCATCCGGTCTGGGTAGAAGGGCTCTACATCGTCCAACTTTTCCCCAGTGCCCACAAACTTGATGGGTTTGCCGGTCACCGCCTTGACGGACAGGGCAGCACCGCCTCTGGTATCGCCGTCTATCTTGGTGAGTATCACACCGTCCAGGCCTACGGACTCGTCAAACGCCTTGGCGGAGTTGACAGCGTCTTGGCCGGTCATGGCGTCCAGCACCAGCAGCGTCTCGTGCGGCTGGGCCACCTGTTTGAGTTCCTTTAACTCCACCATCATCTCTTCATCTACGTGAAGCCGTCCGGCGGTATCTATGATGATTACGTCATTTCCGTTTTTCTTGGCCTGCCCTAGGGCGTGCTGGAAAATCTTCGCGGGCTTTTCCTGCCCCATCTCGAACACGTCCACCCCGGCTTGGCCGCCCACCACTTTGAGCTGATTGATCGCCGCGGGTCGGTAGATATCACAGGCCACCAGCAGCGGGTTTTTGTTCTGCTTTTTCAGGCTCTTGGCCAGTTTGCCGCACATGGTGGTCTTACCGGCGCCCTGCAACCCCGCCATCAGCAGTATGGTGGGTGGGTTGGAGGCAAACTTGATATCTGCCCGTGTGCCCCCCAGCAGCTGGGTCATCTCGTCCCGCACGATTTTGATCACCTGCTGCCCTGGCGTCAGGCTCTCCAACACGGTGTCTCCCACCGCCTTTTCCGAGACGGATTTGATGAAGTCCTTCACCACCATGAAGTTGACGTCCGCCTCTAGAAGGGCCAGCTTCACTTCCCGCATTGCCGCTTTGATATCGGCAGGAGTGAGCTTGCCTCTTTTGGTCAATTTATCGAATACATTTTGCAGTTTTCCGGCTAAGCCATCAAATGCCATCTTTGTCCTCCCAAATCTGTTTGAGCTGTTGCAGCTGGGCCCCAAGCTCTTCCCTGCCCGGGAAATCCGGCGCCTGCCGCAAGGTATCCATAGCGGCCTCCAAAGCACGAGCGCTTGCCGTGGTCTTTTTCAGCAGCCCTAATTTTTGTTCCATATCCAGCAGCTTTTTCTGGCTGCGGGCGATGTTATCCTGAGCCCCCTGGCGGGAAATCCCCAGTTGAGCGGCGATCTCCGAGAGGGAATAATCCTCGTTATAGTAGTAATCCAACACTTTTTTTTGGTTGTCTGTCAAAAATCCCTTGTAGTAGTCCAGGAGCAGACCGATCTCCAAATTCTTCTCATGACTCATAGATTCCACACCCTAAACGATAACCATGTATGTAAAGTAGTTTTGCTTTACACTTACTTCATTTATTATACCGAAAAAGGAAAAATTGTCAAGATGAGTTTTATATTTTACAGTAAACCATGCCCTGCTCTATGGCAGACCATAGCATTTCTTGGCATGGCAATACCTCTTAGAGGATTTTTTGACTAATATAAAGCATCATGGTACAATACAAAAAAATATGCAAAGCTAATATAGCAGCTAAAAGGAGCGAAATTAATGAAGAAGAGATTTGCGTTGTTTTTCTGTATTCTATCAATTGTTTGTTTTTTATCGGCATGTGGTCCATCCTCAGAAAGCGGAGACATCCTTTTACCCAATGCCAGTGATATCAGCAAAGTTACATTAATCAATGGGGACGTTACCAGCTCCAGCACAGATCCGGCCTATATTGAAAAATTATTACGTGCAATGGCTAATGCTAAGGACACAGGTCTAGAAAGCGTACAAGATCGTCCCAGCGGAGATACTGCCCTTCAAATCGACTTCACGATTTCTAGTGGCCAATGCACTATTTTCATGTATTTTAACGGAGGAAAATTGTTTTTAGAACAACCTTATGAAGGTATTTATACAGTAGATAAATCTTTGGCTGATATTGTATATGAGATGGAAACTCATTCAATTGATAATATGATTTAAGAGTGCCATAGTCTTAAGCGCTGTCGCACCCTGTATCTCTACCAATAAAAAGCAGAGCGGCCACAAGCAGTGTTTGTCCATTTCTTTTCGTTCGGGCAAATGGGATTTGTTCTGCCGCTCTGTTTTGATATTAAGATAAACTTCCGTCACGCCATACCCCTCTTTCTTGTCAGCAGGGGAAATTTTATCAAACTATAGGGCTCAGCCTACTCTTCCCGAGATGCTCATTCCAGCAGCGCTCGGGCAAAATCCTTAGGATTGAACTCCTGCAGATCGTCCACCTGCTCGCCCACGCCGATGTACCGCACAGGCACACCCAGCTCCTCTTTGACGGCCAGCACTACGCCGCCCTTGGCCGTGCCGTCCAGCTTGGTGAGGATGATGCCGGTGATGTCGGTAGTCTGCTGGAACACCTTTGCCTGTTCCACCGCGTTTTGGCCGGTGGTGGCGTCTAACACCAAGTACACCTCTTTGTGGGCATCCGCCCATTCCTTCTCGATGACCCGCTTGATCTTGTTGATCTCGTTCATCAGATTGACTTTGTTGTGGAGTCTGCCTGCGGTATCACAGATGACCACGTCCATTTTTTTGTGTTTGGCGGAATCCAGAGCGTCGTACACCACTGCCGCAGGATCCGCCCCTTCGGCGTACTTCACAATGGGCACACCTGCCCGCTCAGACCAGATAGTCAGCTGATCGGCTGCCGCCGCCCGGAAGGTATCC
>CAJJPW010000297.1 GCA_905193725.1 uncultured Eubacteriales bacterium | reverse complement strand
TGTATATTAATAAACGTAGACAGCGAGCTAGAGTAAACCAAATGATAGCAATGGTAAACAAGTTTTTTTCATGCACACTAGGTGCGACAATTATTCAAATCCTCTGAAACAAAGAACGCGTTAAGCGTTCTTTGTTTTTTATGACAAATGTACTAATAAACGTCAAAGGCCTTTTGGCACTTTATTTCATTTTTGAGGTTATTTTATGGGGAAAAAGGGTAGTTATTAGGTAAAATGATGCAGAAGGAGGGATAAATCAAAAATAAACGCTAATATTTTTACAGAAGTTAATAAAAAACGATAAAAAAGTACTAGATTATTGTAAGGCCCTATGATATAATAAGGCTAAGCTCATGAAAAGTGTATTTTAAGTTCAAAAATTTTGGATTTGTGCTGTAACGTCAGCAAATTTATAAGTGGAGGAAAAATTTATGGTAAGCAAAAGAAAAGCAGCGATTTACTATGGAAAGGGAGACCTTCGGATTGAAGAAATTGATATGCCGACTGTCGGCCCAGATCAAGTATTAGTGAAGATTCGTGCGGTTGGTGTTTGCGGCAGCGACGTACATCTGTGTGTACATGGTGCAATTGGCGATTTGGTAAACCCTGTGGGCCACATCAACGGTCATGAATGTGCCGGCGAAATTGTTGCAGTGGGCGAAAATGTAAAAGATAGACACGTTGGCCAGAGAGTTGCCATCGAACCCGGCGAGGGCTGTGGCGAATGCTTCTACTGCAAGAGCGGTAAATACAACCTCTGCCCGCATATGGACTTTATGGGCCATCCAAACCCAGAAAGAGAGGGCGCTTACACAGAATACACTGTTTGCAAAGCAGGATATACCTATCCAATCGAGGATAACGTATCCTTTGAAGAAGCTGCAATGGTAGAGCCTATGGCCGTAGCAATGCAGATCCTGAAAAATTCTCAAGTAAAAGCGGGCGACAACATTGCTATTTTGGGAGCAGGCACCATCGGCATGTGCACATTGCTCGCTGCACAGGCATTTGGCTGCAACAAGATTTTCGTTACAGATATCACCCAATACAGAGTAGATGCTGCGAAAAAATTTGGTGCTACGATGGCCATCAATGCAGAGACAGAAGACTGGAAGCAGATTATCAAAGATGCAACCGGCGGTTTAGGTGTTGACGTGGCAATCGACGTGGCAGGATGCGCGGAGATTTACCACGACATTACAGAGATTGTCCGCCGTGGCGGCATGGTGAACTTCACTGCTATGACTTCTGACAAATATTTTGAAGTAAACATGTTTGAAGTAATCGACAAAGAACTCAAGATTTCCTCTGTATTCCGCTATGACAATGTATTCGAACAGGCATTGCGGGTGATGGCAGCTGGACGCGTTGATATGAAAAAATTAATTACCCATAAGTTCCCGCTGGAACAAATCAACGAGGCTATGAGAGTTGCCGACCAGAAATTAGATAACTGTATTAAAGTTTGCATCACCATGGGTGACGAATAAGAGCAAGTGAAGGGGGAGCATTTTCCCCCTTCCAATTTCTTAAAAAAAGATCCAATTCAAAAATTAGATTGAAACCAAGCGGTGAATGAAATAGGAAGATAATTAAATTTTTATATAAAAAATCAAGAAAAAAGGAGACCGTTATGAAAGCAGCATATTTCTATGGAGTCCATGATATCAGATTAGAAGAAGTGCCCATTCCCGAGATTACCGACGATGATATTCTCGTGAAGGTCAAATTGTGTGCCATTTGTGGAACGGATTTGAGAATCTTTAATTTTGGACATTTTAAAATCAAAGAAGGGGATAAGCGAGTGCTAGGCCATGAAGTGGTGGGCGAGATCGCAAAAGTTGGTAAAAATGTAACTGGCTATCAGGTAGGTCAGAGAGTTGCCACACCGCCAAACTTTGGATGTGGACACTGTGAGATGTGCAGAAAGGGCTATGGGCAGCTGTGCCCAGATTACGATGCCTTTGGCATCAACATAGACGGTGGATTTGAAGAATATATGGTAGTTCCTGGCCATGCTATCGCCATGGGAAACGTGGTTACCATTCCAGACAACTGCAGCTTTGAGCAGGCAGTATTGGCAGAGCCTCTATCCTGCTGTTATAACTCCTATAAGGCGCTGAAGACCGAGCCTGGAGATACCCTACTGGTTATCGGCGCTGGCCCCATTGGCGCACTTCACTGCATGATCAATAAGCTTGCAGGTGCGACTAAGGTGATGATTGCAGATATTTCCCAGGACAGACTGGATTTGTTAAAAGAGATAGATGAAAGCTTTATTCTCATCAATTCGGGAAAAGTGGATCTGTACGAGGAAGTGATGAAGCTCACAGACGGAAGAGGTGTAGATGTGGTGATTACCGCTTGCTCTGTGCCGCAATTACAGAATGAAGCTTTGCGGCTGGCTACAAAACATGGGCGCATTAACTTCTTTGGAGGCCTTCCAAAGGGCAAAGAAAATGTAGAGCTTCTTACAAATAATATCCACTATAAAGAGCTCACTGTGGTGGGGACGACAGGTTCTACTCTGGTGCAGTATATCAATTCTCTTAACATCATTGCATCTGGGGCATTGGATGTGGCGCCACTGATCACCAAGAAATTCTCCATTGACCAGGTGAATGATGCGTTTGCCTATGCTGCAACCGGCAAGGGAATGAAGACTGTGGTGGCATTTTAAAGCTGATAAATAGCAGTTATAAACTGTTAATGTTGAAAATTAAAAAGATTATCTCTATACATGTACAAAAATGCACAGTTTTTTTGCTGTGCATTTTTGTTACTACTTATGATATATTCTTAAGGCTTATAAAATAGGGCAAAAGTCAGCAGAAAGTGTAAATAAGACAGGAAAAATTAATCAAAAAAATGTAAAAAAATTGCGAAATAAGATGTAAAAAGTAAATTAAAAAACAAATTTTATAAAA
>CAJJPW010000296.1 GCA_905193725.1 uncultured Eubacteriales bacterium | reverse complement strand
AAGATGGGTACCACACCTATGTGGGAGAGCGGGGCGTGAAGCTCTCTGGTGGACAAAAACAGAGGATTAGCATCGCCAGAGTGTTCTTAAAAAATCCTCCTATCCTCATACTGGACGAGGCCACATCGGCGCTGGATAATGAGAGCGAGCGTCTGGTGCAGCAGTCGTTAGAAAAGCTCACCCGAGGGCGTACAACCTTTACCGTCGCCCACAGGCTCACCACCATCCGCAACGCCTCTACTATTTTGGTGCTGACAGACGAGGGCATTGTGGAGCAGGGCTCTCATCAAGAGCTCATCGCCAAAAAGGGCCTGTATTACGAACTCAGCCAGATGTACGCCGATTTAGATGCCGGCTTTGGCAGTAAAGAAGAGGCGAATCCATCTACCTCGTCATAGAGGTGAATAGATTCGCCCATATCCTTTCCAGCGTATCGCTGGACCCAATGCCACCAGCGTGTCGCTAGACCCAATGCCACCAGCGTGACGCTGGACCCAATGCCATTGAGCTACTTTCTACTTCCCTAAAACTTCCCATCCTTGGGAGTTATTTTGCAGCTCAAGTTTTTTCCCTCAGCGTGTCGCTGCCTCAGTCAGCTTGATTCAACAATTGCATAAACTCTTCGCCGGTAATCGTCTCCTTTTCCAGCAAATATTTGGCCAGCACATGGAGCTTCTCCTCATTGCCTTTGAGAATATCCAATGCCTTTTGATGGGCCTGCTTAATGATATCCAGCACCTCTTGGTCGATTTGAGAGGCTGTCTGTTCTGCACAAGCCAAAGAGGCGTCTCCCCCTAAATACTGGTTGTTTATCGTCTCCAGCGCCATCATGTCGAAATTTTTGCTCATGCCCAGACGGGTCACCATCGCCCGTGCCAGCTTGGTGGCCTGCTCGATGTCGTTGGCCGCTCCTGAGGTAAACGTGCCAAAGATCACCTCTTCTGCCGCCCGGCCTCCTGTGTACGTGACGATTTTGTTGAATATCTCCTCTTTGGAAAGCAAACTCTTCTCTTCTGCATCTACCTGCATGGTATACCCCAGTGCTCCAGAGGTTCTGGGAATGATGGTAATTTTATGCACTGGCGCTGACTGGGTCTGTTTCGCCGCCACCAGCGCATGTCCAATCTCGTGGTATGCCACAATCTCCTTTTCCCGTTTGGAGATCGCCGCATCTTTTCTCTGATATCCTGCAATTACCACTTCTACCGACTCTTCTAAGTCGTTTTGTTCCACTATTTTTCTTCCCTCTCTCACTGCATGGAGCGCCGCTTCATTGATGATATTGGCCAGCTCTGCCCCTGATGCCCCCGCAGTTGCCCTTGCGATAGCATTAAAGTCTACATCGCTGCTCATCTTCACGTCTTTTGCGTGCACCTTTAAAATGGCCTCTCTTCCTCTCACATCGGGAAGTTCCACTGGTACTCGCCTGTCAAATCTTCCTGGGCGCAACAGCGCTTTGTCCAATGTCTCCGGCCGATTGGTAGCTGCCAAAATGACAACACCTTTTTTGCCGTCAAATCCATCCATTTCCGTGAGCAATTGATTGAGAGTCTGCTCTCTTTCGTCATTTCCTCCGATACCACCGCTGTCTCTTTTTTTGCCAATCGTGTCGATCTCATCGATAAACACGATACACGGCGCCTTTTCTGCGGCCTGTTTGAATAAGTCTCTCACCTTTGCCGCGCCCATGCCCACAAACATCTCTACAAATTCCGATCCAGAGATGGAAAAGAACGGCACATTGGCCTCACCGGCTACCGCCTGAGCCAGCAGGGTTTTTCCCGTTCCAGGAGGCCCTACCAGCAGTACACCCTTAGGCAAAGTGGCGCCAATCTCCGTATATTTTTTGGGATTGTGGAGGAAGTCCACAATTTCTTGCAACTCTTCCTTTGCCTCCTCTTCACCCGCTACGTCTTGGAAAGATTTGCCCGTCTGTGCCTTTACATAGATTTTAGCGTTGCTCTTGCCAAAGGACATGGCGTTTGTGCCACCCATCCGCTTTTGCATCGAGCGGAACATCACCTGCCCAATGATAATGAAGAAAATGATGGGCAGTATCCAAGAGAGCAGCAGTGTAAGTAGCGGTGAGTTCTCTTGAGGAACTACTTTATTGACTTTGACACCAGCATCTAAAATGCGATTGGTGAGTTCAGGGTCATCCATCACTCCCGTCATGTATATCGTCTTGTCTTGCTCATCGGACGATAAATAGGCAATTTGATTGTCATCTATCTCAATTTGCGAGATTTTACCGCTTTCTAGCGCATTAATAAATGTTCCGTAATCCACTTCCTCTGTCTTTGGCTGCGAAAACAGGGGAAAGATAAAGGCATTTAATAATATAATTACCAGCAGTACAATTCCATAATAGTAAAATATCGATCTTTTTGGCGTCTTCTTCTCTTGCATCGTGCTTCCTCCTCTTTTAAGATTTTTGATTCATATTTTCTACAACGTTCTCAAAAAGCTGAGCTAGGGTTTTCAGGCCGATCACAATGTGGTTAAAATCATTCCGTGGGAGCGCTAAAATAGTAGCCTGACATTTTTCCCTCATCCAACTATCCAACTCATCTATCAGCTTTTTCCCCTGTTGAGATAGCGTAATGTGCACAATCCTCTCATCTAAAGCATCCCTTGCCCGTATTAAAAGGCCCTCTCTTTCCACTTTTTTACACAAGGAGGATACGTTTCCCACAGCCATGCTCATCCGTTTTGCCAGCTCGCTAATCGTAAAAGACTCTTGATCCTTCAGCTCTATTAGTATTCGAAGCTGCAGCACCGTCATCCCATGCTGTTGACCAAATGGCTGTAATATTTTTTCCATATTGTCTTTAATCTGTAGCAGTAGCATCCAGATAGTAGAGCGAAACTCTTCTAATTCTATCATCCGTTTTCTCCTCTTATTTTGCCTTATAAAGTATTATATCAC
>CAJJPW010000295.1 GCA_905193725.1 uncultured Eubacteriales bacterium | reverse complement strand
GAATTCTATGAAATTAGCTTATAATTATTACAGATAAATTTGTAAAAATCAGGGAATGGTAAATGAGTATGATACGTTTTGGACCAGCGGGCAACAGTGAGGCATTTTACGAAGAAGGTCATAAACATACTTATCAGCAGCCTGAGTGGCTGAGTAAGATGGGGCTCAACGCCTTTGAATACTCCTTTGGCAGGGGAGTGCGCATCAAAGAGGAGTCCGCACAGAAAATACGGGTAGAGGCAGATAAATTTGGCATACAAATATCCGTCCACGCTCCCTACTACATCAACCTAGCGGGGGAGGGTGAGGAGCGCTATGAGAAAAATCTCATGTATTTCCTCCAGAGTATGCAGGCGGCGAAATGGTTGGGTGCCAAACGAGTGGTATTTCACCCTGGCTCCTGTGCAAAAATAGACCGGACTGTTGCCAGCAGTCGCGTAAAGGAATGCCTTGTGCGCATTTTAAAAGAGGCGGATGAGGCTGGATATGGAGATCTCATCCTGTGCCCAGAGACCATGGGAAAGATCAATCAGGTGGGGGATTTAAACGAGGTGATCGAATTTTGCCTGCTAGACGAAAGGCTGCTGCCCACGATTGATTTCGGACATCTTCATGCACGGGGCGTCGGAGCCATACAGTCTTTAGAAGACTACAGTTTCATTTTAGATGAAATAAAGAATCGGCTGGGCAGCGAAAGAGGTAAAAATTTTCACGTACATTTTAGCAAAATTGAGTACACAAAGTCGGGGGAGAGAATGCATCGTACTTTTGACGACGAAGGGTATGGGCCGGATTTTGAGCCACTGGCACAGCTAATCGTCCAGCGGGATCTTACCCCACATATCATATGTGAGTCAAAGGGCACTATGGCCAAGGATGCACTTACGATGAAAAAAATATACGAACAGATGAAAGCGGTGAAAGAATCATGAACAATACAGCGAATGCAATTTTAAAAGAACTCAATATTGAAGCAATGCTCGTTACTTCCATTGAAAACGTCAGGTACTTTACTGGGTTTATGGGCGATAGCTCATATCTTCTCTTTACAAAGGACGAGCAGTTTTTTATTACCGATTTTCGCTATATGGAAGCGGCAAAGGATCAATTGGGGCAGGAATACCAGTTTATTTGCACCAATACCAATAATCGAGCCCAAAAGATAGGAGATATTCTGTTTAAAAACAGCGTTAAAAACTTGGGAATTGAATATAAAAATATGACGCTAAATCGCTATTATGATTTTGATAAGATTTTTGACGTATGGGAATATGTGGATATCTCAGAGTCGCTTTCCAAGGCACGCAGCACGAAAACTCCAGAGGAGATAGAGAGGATGCGGCAGGGTGCGAAGATCAACGAGCTGGCATTTTCTAGGTTGCTGAGTGTAATAAAGCCTGGAATGACGGAATACGATATCAAAGCGGAGCTGCTCTATCAGTTTTACAAACATGGGGCGGATAGTGCATTTGACCCGATCATTGCCAGCGGCCCCAATGGATCTTACCCTCATGCGGTAGTGTCGGATAGAAAGATCCAACCAGGAGATTTGATTACCATGGATTTTGGCTGCAAATATCAGGGATACTGCACGGATATTACCCGAACGATTGGGGTGGGAAATATAGACAAAACCGCTCAGACCATATATAATATAGTTATGACTGCCCAGGGCAATAGTTTAGCTGCTGTGAAGGCAGGTGCAGAGGCTGCCGCAGTAGATAAAATAGCAAGGGAGTATATCCAAAACCAAAAATATGGGGAATATTTTGACCACGGGGTAGGCCACGGCGTGGGAGTGGAAATTCACGAGGCGCCTAGAGTGGCTCCACAAAGCCAAGATATTCTTGAGGAGAACATGATCATTACCATTGAACCGGGAATCTATATCCCGGGGAAACTGGGAGTGAGAATTGAGGATATGGTGCTTGTTACACAAGATGGGGCAGAGAATTTTTATGAATTGCCAAAAGACTTAATCATTTTATAATTTGGAGGTAAACGAATGGTATCTGCTGGAGATTTTAAGAAGGGCCTGACAATTGAAATTGATGGACAAGTTTGGGTGATTGTGGACTTTCAACATGTGAAGCCGGGAAAGGGCGCTGCCTTTGTCAGAACAAAGATGAAAAATATCATGACGGGAAACGTATTGGAGAAATCCTTTAACCCAACGGAAAAGTTCCCCAAAGCCCATGTAGAGAAGAAGGAAATGCAGTATCTCTATACAGATGGCGAGTTGTACTACTTTATGGATACGGAAACTTACGATCAACTGCCACTAAACTATGATAAAGTGGAAGATGCTTTGCCGTACATTAAGGAAAACATGACGGTTTCTATTAAGTTCTTTAAAGGAGACGCATTCTCTGTAGAGCCGCCTAACTTTGTAGAACTGGAGATTACTGAGACAGAACCTGGGTTTAAGGGCGATACAGCAACTGCTGGCAATAAGCCTGCTATTTTAGAGACTGGCGCCAAAATCATGGTTCCGCTGTTTATCAATCAGGGAGACACCATTCGGGTAGATACTCGTACAGGTGAATACATGGAGAGAGTGTAATATCATGGATGTGAAAGAAAAAGTATCGTACTTAAAGGGATTAGTAGATGGCATGAAAATGGATGCCAGTAAGAGCGACGAAACGCGGCTGTTACTTGCAATTGTGGATACTTTGGACACAGTGGCTCAGGAAATTGAAGAGCTACAAGTGGAAAATGGAGAACTTTGCGAGTATATTGACAGTGTAAGCGACGATTTAGAAGAGTTGCAAGAGGAAATGGAGCTCATGGATTGCTGCGATTGTGATGGTGACTGGGACTGCGATTGCGATGAAGATTGCGATTGTGGTTGTTGCTCAGACGATCTTTCAGAAGAAGAGCAATAAGGGGGGGCTACTGACCGGGGGCTACTGACCGGGGGCTACTGACCGGGGG
>CAJJPW010000294.1 GCA_905193725.1 uncultured Eubacteriales bacterium | reverse complement strand
CATATAAAATGCAGCTTTCGGTTTCACAGCAGTAATTCCCGGAATATCTGTCAGCGCATTATAAATAAATTCTCTCTGCTCATAAATACGTCCACCAGGAACAATATAACTCTCCACACTCTGATGTCCGCCCAATGCAGTCTGAACAATTGACTGCGCCGGTACATTAGAACAAAGTCTCATATTAGAAAGCATCTTGATTCCTTCTATATAATCTTTTGCAACTGCCTTATTGCCACTGAGAATCATCCATCCGATTCTAAAGCCTGCGATCATATGTGATTTGGATAAACCGCTGAATGTTACACAGAATAAATCCGGAGCCATTGAAGCAATGGAAATATGTTCTGCTCCGTCCATTACAAGACGGTCATAGATTTCATCAGAGAAAATGATCAGATGATGTTCTCTGGCAATATCTACTATCTGTTGTAATACCTCTCTCGGATACAACGCACCAGTCGGATTATTCGGATTTATAATAACGATTGCTTTTGTTCTGCTGGTAATTTTCTTTCTGATATCATCCATATCCGGATACCATTCTGCCTGCTCGTCGCAGATATAGTGCACAGCTTTTCCTCCCGCCAGAGTGGCACATGCAGTCCACAGAGGATAATCAGGAGAGGGGATGAGTACTTCATCCCCATTGTCAAGGAGGGCGGACATGCACAGGTTGATGAGCTCGCTGACGCCATTGCCTGTGTAGATGTCATCCATGGTGACATTGGGGATTTTTTTGAGCTGGGCATATTGCATAATGGCTTTTCTGGCGGAAAAGAGGCCGTTGGCGGGAGAATACCCCTCGCATTCTGTGAGCTGCCGCCTCATATCATAGATCACCTCATCCGGGGTGTGAAAGCCAAAAGGAGCAGGGTTGCCGATATTCAATTTTAGGATCTGTGTTCCGTCTTCCTCCATCTTGGTGGCCTCATCCACTACTGGGCCTCTCACGTCGTATAAAACATGATCTAATTTAGATGATTTTTTAAACTCGCGCATTTGAAATCCTCCTGAAATTCCATCTTCCCTATTATCTAATTTTGGGCTCACTAACTGAGAGGCCACTTGTTCTTGGATGGTTTCCCCGCCCATGAGCCAATCTTCCTCTACCTGGAGCGTCTGTGCCAAAAAGTGGAGGATGTCTGCTCGCGGAACGGTTTTCCCGCTGGCATATTGGCTGATGTGACTTTTTCCCAGTTTTACGCCCTGTTCTGCGGCAATGCGGACTAGGTCCACCTGTTTCAGATTGCGCTGATCCATGGCCTGTTTTAATCTAGTGGCGAATCCATCTTTTGACATAATACCCCTCCATGAAAAAAGTTCAATTTTTAAAAACTAGTATAGCACACATAAACAAAGAGTTCAAATAAAAAGTAAAAAAGTTCAATTAAATTTTTGAAGTTCAATTTCGGATGGGAGATTAATTGGCTAAGAAAAAAGAAAAAGAGAGCCAGAGGGAAAAAGGGTAGGAGGTTTAAGAGCAGGGCACAAAAAATTGGGGATCTCGACAAAAAAACCTTTACTTTTTGGCCAAAATTAACTATAATAAAAAAAATAACATGGACTAAAAAGCCGCTACTGAGGTCTTTTCTCAACGAAAAGTGATGGCTTATTTTTATAAGCGCATCGCGATCACTGGGGAAAATAGTGAGAAACAAAAGAAGAGATATTTTGCAAATGCGCAAAATATTTTTCTTATCTGGAAAAGACAGCACGGGGAAAGGGAAAAAGGCACTTTCAAGATGAGGGGAAGAGAATGCGAGACCTGTTTAAACGCAGACCAGATTGTCAAAAAAAGCGATAGACGCATTGTCTTCCGAGGAGAGTTAGACGACGTAAGTGCCTATGTGATCTACCTGATTGCCCTGTATCGTGAAACCTGCCATCCAAAACTGTGGCAAGGACTATGTCAAATCAGAGATAATCTGATTGAGATCAGTGTGAGCGAAGTGAAAAGACAGCCGGTGAAATATCACTCCATTTGGGGATTGGCACAGGAGCAGTTAAGAGAACGCTCCCATGATCCGCAAAAATACTTTGGATGCGGCCATCTATTTCAATTGGATGATAGCACATCTCTAGAGGTAGCTCGGATGAATCGATTGCGCACCAAGGTGAGGAAACTAGAGTGCTTGGCAGTGGAAGTATTTGAGGAGGAATATGGGATTGTAGCCTTGCTCAACCAACTGTCGTCAGCAGCCTATTTGCTGATGTTGCACTGCCACACGCAGCGGGAAATGGAATAGAGTTCTGCAAGTGAGAGTAGTACATAAAAGAGAGATAAGAACGCAATTTGCAACAAAGCAATTGACATATTGGATATTCATTGTGAGAGAAGAAAGGATTTGTGATTATGAGTAAAGTGATTACCGAGGGGTTGACTTTTGACGATGTATTAATTAAGCCCAATAGAAGCGAAGTGCTTCCCAATCAAGTGGATTTAAGCACACAGCTCACCAAGACAATTAAGCTGAACATTCCGCTGATGAGCGCGGCAATGGACACGGTTACCGAAAGCCAAATGGCCATTGCCATTGCCAGAGAAGGGGGCCTGGGGATTATCCATAAAAACATGTCCATTGAAAAACAGGCGGAAAATGTGGACAAGGTAAAGCGCTCAGAACATGGCGTCATTACAGACCCGTTTTCCCTCTCTCCCGAGAACACCATACAGGACGCAGATGAACTCATGGGCAGATATCGTATTTCAGGTGTTCCCATTACCGATCAAGAGGGAAAGCTAGTGGGGATTCTCACCAACCGGGATTTGCGGTTTGAGGTGGATTATACCCGGAAAATCAAAGAAGTGATGACCAGCGAAGGGCTCATCACCTCTCATATTGGCACCACACTTGCTCAGGCACAGGAAATCCTCAGAAAACATAAAAGTAGATTTGCCCTCGCCGTTGGCACCGATGAGACCGATATGTTCGCCC
>CAJJPW010000293.1 GCA_905193725.1 uncultured Eubacteriales bacterium | reverse complement strand
CCTTCACACAGTGTGGCAAAGCTGGTGTCTTCATCGTCATAGGAAAGGCCCAGCTCTTTGAGGCCTGTCTCCAGCTGACTTTGCATCTGTATTTGCGTCTCTTCATCGCAGGAAAGGTCAAAACCATAGTACCAGTTCAGATTGACTACATCCATCCCATTTTCCTGAATTCCCATCAAGGGCGCCACTGTTTGCTCAAAATCCGGCACAAAGATGTAGAGCGAGGGAATGATCTGCACGGCGTTTACCCGATTATCCACAAACGCAGGCACGGCTTTTTTAATGGTCCTCGCTTGCCCGTCGCCAATGGCAATGGTATCCCCCTCATATTCTTGGCCCTTGGTGGTATAGATCATCACTTCCCCAGGGGCCAGGGTTTCACTCTGCCCCATCAGCCGGTTGTAGTCCTGAAGAGGCACCACAAACACCTGCCAAACATCGGAATAGCTGGTCATTTGATAGTTATACAGCTGGGAGTGCTCTACAATTACCCTCTGGTCTGTCACGTACCCTGCAAAGGCAGCTACCCGGTAATCCAATATATTCTGCTCCCTTTGGCCGTTTTGCTCTACCACCTCTTGAACTAAGCTCTTCACAGCTGCCATATCGGGAGAATTCTCCTCTTCTAACATCTCCAGGCTGCTCACTGTGGTGTCCAAATTGATATTGCGAGGATAAGTGGCGCGCAGGCTGTCCTCCGCCCCCATGTACAGGCAGACAGTGGTCGACACCATCACCAGCACCATGGTGCAGAGGATGCAGATGGAGGCAAGGCCAGCGCCATTTCTCTTCATCCGGTATACCATAGAAGAGACAGATACAAAGTGATTGGTCTTATAATAGTACTTCTTTTTCTTTTGCAGCATTCGGCACAGCGCCACAGACCCTGAAATGAACAGCATATAAGTGGCGATGATCACCATGATGACTGCTATGAAGAACAGTGCCAGAGCCGCCACTGGGTCTTCTATGCTGACCGCCAGATAGTATGCAGCAGCCAAAATGAGGATACCCAATACTGCCAATATCCATCTGGCCTTGGGCGGTTTTTCCCCTGTGCTTTCACTGTGTAATAGCTCAATGGGGTTGGAAAGGTGTATCTGCCTAAGGCCGTTGAGCAAAATGAGGGCGAACACCAGGGCAAATAGCAAAAGCGTCTGCACAATCGCCTGGGGCTGAATGCTCAGCGTAAAGGTGGTATCTGCCGAGAGCAAGTTCACCATGCCCAGCTCGGCGAACTTGGAAAGGACAATCCCTGCGATAAGGCCCACACCTAAGGAGATTCCCGCGATGATTAACGTCTCCCACAAAAGCACTCGCGCCAAATTCCACTTGCCCATCCCCAGGATATTATACAGGCCAAATTCCTTTTTTCGCCGGCGCATGAGAAAGGAGTTGGTATAGAACAGGAAGATCAGTGTAAACACCGCCATCACCGAACAGCCCCACAGGAGCATGCTCTGCATAGTCTCTCCTCCTGCCATGTTTTTCAGCACACTGCTGCCGGCTAAGAAAGAGATGATGTAGTTCATCATCACCATACCAATGCAGGTGAGCAGATAAGGGGTGTACAGCTTTTTGTTCTTGCGAATTCCTGTCCAGGCTAATTTAGAGTAAAATCCCTTTTTCATACTCGCTCACCGCCTGCGGCCAACATGGTAAGCGTATCGGATATTTTCTGGTACAGCTGCTGGCCAGAGCTGTTACCCCGATAGATCTGGTGGAACACTTCCCCATCCTTAATGAACAGAATTCTGCCTGCATGGCTGGCGGCCTTTACCGAGTGGGTCACCATGAGAATGGGCTGTCCGTTTCCGTTGATGTCTCGGAACAGCTGAAGGAGCTCATCGGTAGCTTTGGAATCCAGCGCCCCTGTGGGTTCATCTGCCAGTACAAGGCGCGGGCAGGTGATGAGCGCCCTGGCCACAGCCGCCCGCTGTTTTTGTCCCCCAGATACCTCATAGGGATATTTCGTGAGGATGTCTGAGATTCCCAGCTGAGCCGCAATGGGCGTGAGTTTATTCTTCATCTCCGGGTAAGTCTTACCTGCCAACACCAGAGGCAAGTAGATGTTGTCCTCCAGAGAAAAAGTATCCAGCAGGTTAAAGTCCTGAAAGACAAATCCCAAATTATCCCGGCGGAACGCAGCCATGTTGGATTCCTTTATTTTCGAGAGGTCTTTGCCATCTAAAAACACTGCACCGCCGGTTGGTTTATCCAGCGCCGCAATGATGTTAAGCAGCGTGGTTTTGCCCGAGCCGGATTCTCCCATGATGGCCACGTATTCCCCCTGCTCTACGCTAAAGGATACGTTTTTGAGGGCCTCCACTTTGTTTCCACCTAGGCGGGTGGTATATATTTTCTTTAATCCTTTCACTTCTAGTATGCTCATAAGCTCATTCCTCCTTGCTGCCCCTATTGTATCAAAAAAGGGAAACTGCTCGCCATGATATTGGCTTACATTTTCCCCGGCATTTCTTACAGTATTGTAAGAAGTTATTCCACCTGTAATTTTTTTTGATCCAGATAAATGCGGACGACTGTGCCACTGTCCAGCGCAGAGTTGACGGCAATCCTATGGCCTAAGTTGCTGCAAATCCTGCGGCAGAGATACAGTCCGATGCCGCTGGCCTTTTTGTCGTTGCGGCCATTATACCCGGTATACCCCTTGTCGAATATCCGTGGCAGATCTTCCGGTGCGATGCCAATGCCCGTATCGCCAATGCACAGCGTCTTGTTGGTTTCCATCTCGATAGTAATACTTCCCCCTGGAGGTGTGTATTTTAAGGCGTTGGAGAGCACCTGTTCTATGACAAACGCCAGCCACTTCTCGTCAGTGATCACCTGAGTGTTTACTGGCTGGTATACCAGTTGAATTTTCCTTCTAATAAACTGGCTAGACAGTTTTTTGACAACCTGACGAATGATGCGGTCCAGATCCTGGGGGCATATGACATAAT
>CAJJPW010000292.1 GCA_905193725.1 uncultured Eubacteriales bacterium | reverse complement strand
AGATAAGTAACCATTTATTTTTTTATTATTTATTCCCCCATTAAAAAATAAAGAATGAAAGTCTGTCTTTTTGCGGTAATTATTGGATTATAAGTTATAAATTGAGTTCTCAACCATATTTTTATAGAAAATTGTAAAAATTTTATTAATTGCTACTGTTTTGACTGTATAAAGTTTGGAATTTTGGGTATTATTTAATTACATTGTTTAAAATCCTAGTAATAGATGGAACATTTGTGTTTTTATTTAGTAATTCATTAAATTTTATATATTTACAAGGATAAGGAAAGAGAGGTAACAATATGGACGAGAGTTTGCTTAGATCTAAGACTCTTGTTGATTTGAGGGAAATTGCAAAACTAGCTAAGATCAAAAGTGTTACAAAATACAAAAAACAGGAACTCATTGACCTTTTGCTTAGCCTTTCCAATGAGAATGAACAGGATCAGACACAATCAAATGATACCCAGCCCTCGACGGAACCTGAACTAGTGGCAGAGAGCCAGCAAAGCGCTACACAAGATAGCCAGGAAAATATGCAATCAAAATCTTCACAGGAACAGGAAGATGAAGAGAAAACCTCACAGATAAAAGAGAACATTACCAAAAGAAGAGCAAGTGCAGATCAAACTGGTGAGGAAATACGTCCCCAAAGGAGAGTGCGCCATTATGGAGAAAATGGTGCTCCCAGATATGGGAGAAGGCAAGAAGATAGCGTGCCCGCTCCTCAGCAGGGGGAGGGGTCCAGTCAAAAAGTCTCAGAAAATGCACAATCTTCACCTGTAGAAAAAAGTGCGGAGCAGATAGCACCCACACACCATGCAAATTCTAGAGCGCCAAGGCAGTATGTTGACGGACAGCGCTCTGTAGAACAGCCACAAACCGAACAAGAGAATTACGATTATGAGGAAGAGGGCGAGGAAAAGCAGCGCTCGCACCGCATCATTGAGTATGTGCCAAACAACGACGCTGTCAACGAGATATTAAACACAGGGGAATGTGGCCAAGCAAAGGGGATTTTGGAAATCCATCCAGATGGCTATGGCTTTTTGAGAAGTGAAAACTATCTGCCTGGCAATAAAGACGTATACGTCTCCATGGCGCAGATTCGCAAATTTAATCTAAAGACCGGCGACAAAGTAACGGGGAAAACCAGACCGGCAAAGGATGGAGAACGTCTCTTGGCGCTCTTGTACATCGAGCAGATCAACGACGGCTCAGTGAGCCAATGTATGAGGCGGCGTCCCTTTGAGGAGCTGACCCCGATTTATCCAGATGAGAGATACACATTGGAGAACATCCGGGCCTCCAGAGATATTGCCATTCGCTCTATCGACTTGATCGCTCCTATCGGCAAAGGGCAACGTGGACTCATCGTGGCACCGCCTAAAGCTGGTAAAACCATTATGCTCAAAAAGATCGCCAACAGCATTAAGACAAATTATCCAGATGTGGAGCTGCTGGTTCTGCTCATTGATGAGCGGCCAGAAGAAGTTACGGATATGCAGCGCTCTATCAACGGGGAGGTCATTTACTCCACCTTTGATGAAAAGCCAGAAAACCACACTAGAGTGGCGGAAATGGTAATTGAGCGGGCGAAGCGGCTGGTGGAAATGGGCAAAGATGTGGTGGTACTACTGGATAGTATTACTCGTCTGGCTAGGGCATACAACCTGACCGTTCCTCCTTCTGGAAGAACGCTATCCGGTGGCTTGGATCCCAGCTCCCTTTACAAACCCAAGCGGTTCTTTGGAGCGGCGAGAAACATCGAAAATGAAGGAAGCCTTACCATTATTGCTACAGCACTTGTGGAAACAGGTAGCCGCATGGATGAGATCATCTATGAGGAGTTTAAAGGCACCGGTAATATGGAAATCCATCTAGATAGAAAACTCAGCGAAAAGAGGATATTCCCTGCTATCGATTTAGCTAAGTCGGGCACTCGGAGAGAGGAATTGCTGCTCACCCAAAAAGAACTAGAGGGTGTATGGACGATGCGCAAGGTGCTTTCTTCCGGCAACACAGTAGAAGTTACCGAACAGCTCATCAATATGCTTGTGCGGACACAGACCAACGAGGAATTCCTGTTGCGCCTCAAAGAATGGTTAGGAGTTTGGGAGCGGCAGGGCTATAGTTTAGGACACAACTCCACAGGCAGAACATTCTAAGCTATCGGGGGCACTGAACGGGGACTAACGAAACGAGGCCGACAGAGGGAGCTACGAGATGGGGCTGCGAATGGGGGCCACGAAAAGGGCGCTACAAAAAGGGGACTGCGAGACGAGGCCAACAATGGGAGCCGCGAGATGGGGCTGCGAATGGGGACCATGAAAAGTAGATTGCGGAAAGCGTGCAGCAGAAATGAGCTACAAAAAGCGGGTCCTTAACGATGAAACTAGTCAGAAGGTAGCAGAAAAAAACTGTTCAAGGAGCTAAAAGTAGTAAAAGCGCCCAAATAGAACTTTTACAAAATATTTTTTGTGAAATGGGAAATATATATTGATTTTTTTGCCAAGAGGGCGTATAATACTACATGCTAAATTAAGATAAGAAGAGGTGAGCCAAGTGAAGCCTGATATACATCCAGAATATGGTGAATGTGTTGTAAAGTGTGCATGTGGAGAGACATTTGTCACAGGTTCTGTGAAAAAGGAAATGAGAGTTGATATTTGCTCTAAATGTCATCCGTTCTTTACAGGAAAACAAAAGCTTGTTGATACAGGCGGACGTGTTGACCGTTTCAAGAAAAGATACGGTATCAAATAAACGTCATATCATTTTTGCAATAAATGGCAGGCGATATCGCCTGCTTTTTTATTGTACCCCCTGCTGGCTGTAAAAAAGTCCACGGTGTAGAATACTGTACTGTACAAAATATAAAAATTTTGGCCAACCGAAGTTGGAGGTCCTAACAATAAGTATCCAATTGTTGCATGTAATTTTCACAAAGAGTCGATTCGATTATTTTAGATGGA
>CAJJPW010000291.1 GCA_905193725.1 uncultured Eubacteriales bacterium | reverse complement strand
AAGCCCCTCTCTCAAATATCCATCGTCTTCCACAACTAGCACTCTATTTCCCATGGAACTTCCTCCTTATTTTTTTATTATAACATACCCTCCTCTTTCCTTTTCTTACGAGATAGTAAGATAGCAAGTTTTCCCATTCTCCATTTTGCTTGCCGGATTTTTATCTAAGACCGTGCTCTCCCTTCACGATAGCAATCGTCTCTCAGGGAAAAAAGTAAACGACATGAATTTCTCACCTTTTCGTGCATTTTGCCCGATTGATACCTACCCCAGCAACTGCTTTGAGGCTTTTTATACCCTCCGAATCGGCAAAACAAAAACGGCATGGCTTTCCTTTCCATACCGTTTGGCTGCGTCTCATTTTATGCTTCTAATGTTTTATCATCCTACTTCTTTCAGAACTTCCCCATCCCTCACTCTGCCCCTTTTCTCACTGATTCTTTGGGCGGCTGGATCTCATAAGCTACCGTATGCTCAGTCAGCTCGGAGAGCTCTCTGATCTTCCGGTTGAGCATGGGTCGCATACAGTTGGGCACATGTTCCTGATGAGCTCGGTGGATGGCCACACATTCCTTGCAGTTGCCATGATAGCGGCATGCCTTGGTGCACGAGCAGTGGTCCTTTTCCCGGTACTCCTCCCGGAAGGCCGACGCAAATTCCTCCTGCAGCCGCAGCCCCTCCTCCCTGTCACCGCGGTGAAACGCCTTCATTGCCTCGATTTGCTTGGGATTATTGTCTATTACCATATATCCCCTCTCCTTTTCTCATTTTCTTCTCTTTCCCTCTTTGCTCACGTACTATTTCTATGCTAGCCTACCAAATCCCTTGCTTGAAAGAAAAGTTTTTCATTCTCATTTAGGAGAGCTCGAACATGCCGTGGTACAGTTGGTAGTACTCTCCCTTTTGAGCCAGGAGCTCTTCGTGGCTGCCCCGCTCTACAATCTGGCCGTTTTCCAGCACCATAATGGCGTTTGCGTTGCGCACAGTGGATAGTCTGTGGGCGATGACGAATACCGTCCTCCCCTCCATCAACTGATCCATTCCCCTTTCAATCAGCGCTTCGGTGCGAGTGTCTATGCTGGAGGTTGCTTCATCCAGTATGAGCACTGGTGGATCCGAGATGGCCGCCCTGGCAATGGCTAGCAGTTGCCTCTGGCCTTGGGATAGATTAGCTCCGTCTGCCGTTACCTGGGTATCGTATCCCTTGGGCAAGCGACGGATAAACGAGTGGGCATTAGCCACCTTTGCCGCATGAATGATCTCCTCCTGAGTGGCGTCCAGCTTGCCAAATCGGATGTTATCGGCAATCGTACCGGTAAACAGATGGGTATCCTGCAACACAATGCCCAAAGAGCGCCTCAAATCGTCCTTGCGAATGTCCTTTACATTGATGCCGTCGTAGATCACAGCTCCCTGCTGTACGTCGTAAAACCGGTTAATCAGATTGGTAATGGTGGTCTTTCCCGCTCCGGTAGATCCTACAAAGGCGATTTTCTGCCCCGGCCTGGCATAGAGGTTAATGTCCTTTAAAATGGGATGCCCTTCTGTGTATCCAAAAGTGACGTGCTCAAAGCGGACGTCTCCCCGCAGAGGTACCAGTGTGCCATCTGTGTTTTTCCACGCCCAGCGGCCAGTTTTTTCGCTACAGGAAACCAAGTTGCCTTCCTGTTCCTTTACATTCACCAGCGCAATCTCCCCCTCATCCACCTCCGAGGGTTGATCCATGGCCTCAAACACCCGTTCTGCCCCAGCTAGCGCCGCCAATAGGAAGTTGGTCTGCTGGGTGAATTGGTTGATGGGCATGGCCGCCTGCCGCACGAACACCAGATAACTGGCCAAACTGCCCACATCCGTCATCCCCTGCAACGCCATAATGCCGCCCAGCACTGCCACAATCCCGTAGTTGATGTAGGAAATGCTCACCACCGCGGGGATCATCGTAGCCGCATAGGCCTGAGCTCCTGTGCCCGCCTTGCGCAGTGCTTCGTTTTTCTTGCGGAACTGCTCTAAATTCTCCGCTTCGTGATTAAACACCTTCACCACCTTTTGCCCATTTACCATTTCCTGAATATAGCCGTCCATATCTCCCAAATACTGCTGATGCCGGCTGAAATACGCCTTGCTCTTCTTGCCGCTGTAGCGAATGTATAAAAACATCACTATATAGCACGCCAATACGATGAGGGACAGCTGCCAGTTGAGCAAAAAGAGGATGAGAAGCGTTCCCACCATCTGGATAAAGCTCTGGATCACCATGGCAAAGCTGTTGTTGAGGGCCTCTGCGATGGTATCTACGTCGTTAGTGAAGTAACTCATCACGTCTCCCTGGCGTTGTGTGTCAAAAAACTTCAAGGGCAACGTCTGCAAATGGGCAAACAGGTCCCGTCGGATATCCAAGAGCACCTTTTGCGCCACCTTCACCATCACCTGGGTGTATCCATAGGTGCAAAGCACCCCGATGCTGTAGATGAGGGCGGTCAGAATTACCCCGCTGATCAGAGACTCAACTTGGCCGGATACCAAGCTGTTTACCACAGGGCGTATCATATACGTCCCCAGCAGATTCGCCGTAGCACTGATGGTCACCAGCACTGCTACTAGCACAAACAGGAGTTTATGGCGCCCCAGATAGGATAGCAGGGTGCGCAGAGTAAGCCGCAAGTTCTTGGGCCGTTTTCCGCTAGGCTGTCTGGCCATCTTCCATCCCTCCTTTCATCTGGGAAGCGTACATCTCTTGATAGATGGGGTCGTTTGCCAGCAGCGTTTTATGTGTGCCCACTGCATGGACTTTTCCATCGTCCAGTATGATGATCTGGTCGGTATGCATCACCGAGGTGATGCGCTGAGCAATCACCAATTTGGTAACACCCTTGAGCTTTGCCAGGGCCCCCCTGATTTTGGCCTCTGTGGCCGTATCCACCGCGCTGGTAGAGTCATCAAAAATCAGGATTTTAGGCTGTTTGAGCAGCGCTCTGGCAATGCACAG
>CAJJPW010000290.1 GCA_905193725.1 uncultured Eubacteriales bacterium | reverse complement strand
TTCTGCCTCGGTAGGACTTGAGAGGTTTGCGAAACAGAACCCCTCTCCGGCCCGATGTTAGGTAACCAAAGAAGGGAATCCCGTGGAAGATAAACTAGGGGAAATAGGAAAGATGTATTAGCGGAATGGGGTGCAGCACAATGCTGCCATAGGAGATGCAAAGGTAAAGACGGGAGACGGGAGATGGAAGGCGATACGAGGGATAAGCGAAGGGAAGAAGATGTACGTCAAGGCGAACAACGGATACACGGCAGAGCAGATAGCGAAACACGAGTACTTCCACCAAGCGGCGGACGAGAGAGTAGTGAAAGGGATATGGGAAGAGGTGAAGAGGAGATACGAGCCAGAGGTAGTAGAGGAGCTGAAAAGGAAGTACGAGGAAGGATATGAAGGATGCTATGAAGGAGGAAGGAAGATAGAAGAAGAGATAGCAGCGGACGTGTATAGCGGGATGAACGTGTTTGAGGAAGTAGGGGAAGAGATCAGAAGGTATGCCGAGGAGCTGCTAGAAGGGAAAGGAGTAAGGCAGGGAAATATTGACAGAGGAGGAGTGAGTAGGTATGATGGAAATGAGGGGAGGATTGGTAAAGAATACAAAGAAGAATCAACAAAGAATATAAAGAGTTTTCTTGAAGGGAAAAAATCTTTTAACGATGTTTTAAATGATTATGCAGAGTTATATACCAATATTATTAATTCAAATGAAGTTTGGTCGTGGTCCTACAATATACCAGGGGGCACAAAATTAACTAAAAAACAAAGATATACTATCAAACAATATGCTATTAAAAATAGTATGCTTCCCAGTATATCGGTTGTAAAGATTCCAGGATTGAAACAGGGCTTTGCAGACTTTAAAGCCGCAGGGTTAGTAAAAGAAACTGTTTACTTACCAGAAAGCAAATGGAAGCTGTCAGATGCTGAACAATTTAAATGGCTTGATGAACAAATTGGCGGGCCTATTAAGGGGTACACTTGGCATCATACAGAAGTACCTGGCAAAATGGAATTGATACCAATGGGAATACATAATATCATAGCGCATAATGGAGGAAGAACAACAGGAATGTGGGCGGGATATCCGCGATAAATTATTTTAGGAGGGATACTAATATGACAATTAAAAAGGAAACAATTATTTATCCAACACCAGATGACAAGTTAATAAGGGAAAAAGAGGAAGAATGGGAATTGACTTTACCTAATGATTATAAAAAATTTATTCAAAATTTTAATGGAGCAGAGCCAAATGAAAAATCATTTAGGTGTAATAATCATGAATATGCAATTACACGTTTTTTATGTATTTTAGAGAATATTGAAGAGTCAGAAAATGGCTGGTATGATATAAGTGTGGTAGAGTCGCAAATAGGTGAGCGCTTAACCGCGAATGAAGACCTTATTGGAATTGAAGTTTTACCAATAGCAGAAGTGTTTGCTGGTGACTATGTGTGTTTAGATTTTAGAGAAAATCAGAAAAAACCATGTGTATGCTTATGGAGCCATGAAGAATCTAATGAATTTGATCCAGTGACCTATAAAATAGCAGAATCTTTTTCAAACTTTTTAAATATTTTAGGATAGAAGAAAAAGATTAAGATTTATAATTATATTTTAAGTTTGGGAAATATTAAAAACATGTAAATCATTTGCCAAATAAACTTAGGTACAATAAAAAGGCCTAGAGATGGGCCTTTTTATTGTACCCTAAAATGGAAACAAAATATACACAAATACGATGTAATGGTAAATATCTTAGATATTAAGATAAATATACACAAATACGATGTAAAAACAGATATTTCTTAGAAACTAAGAAAAGTGAGAGAATGAGAGAAACACAGAAGTGATGTAGATAGAGGGAACCCCTCTCCGCCCCTGACGGGGCACCTCTCCCCAAGGGGCGAGGCGAGGTAAACTGAGAAATGCCTCCCAAGGGAAGAGAGGTTTAGGGGAGCAGGAAGTGGATAGATGGAATTGGGTGCAGCAGCATGATGCTGCTCCAAGAGAGGACTGTTGCCCGTCACTACCCGAAAAAAAATAGAAAATAAAAAGAGGTTGTCGAGAGGGGGAAATTTTAGGCAATTTGCAAAACAGAAGTGAGAACGATAATCGCGATCCTATTTAGGATGGCGTTATTTTTTTGCCTAAAAATGGGGGATGAGGGGTTAGGCGGTTGGGAGGAGAGGCCCAAAAGAGGAACCTAAAAAAAGGCGGCAAAAAGAGGAAAACATGGGCAGAAATTTATGGATGAAAAGGAAAAAAATGAAAAAATGAGAATGGATGTTGTTGACGAAGGTGGAAATAGGGTGATATTCTGAGCACACAGAGAGAAAGGGGGAGTAGGAGCATGGCGCTGACTTGTATGGATGGAGGCAAGGAGTGTACCGGCTGCATGAGTTGTTGTGAAGAGGGAGAACCCATGTACTGCCCCATGTGCCAGACGCCGCTGAGCTGGCGGGATGCTGTATACATCTTGCCCAACGGGGAGATGGGATGTGAGGCATGTGTGGTGGTTACGATGGCCGGAGAGGTAGACTGGCTAGACTGAGGCGTCAAAGATCTTTTGGAAAAGAGGTGGGGGAAAATGGAAAAAGAGAGAAAGAGCTGTGAAGGCTGCCTATACTCGCGGCCGCTATTTTGCCGGCGGGAGAGCGCAGGGTTTATGTGCCATTATTTATACGACACAGGCGAGCTGAGAGGCTGTGCTCCAGAGCAATGCGACAAGAAAAAGCCGGTGAGTCTGGAGGAGAAAAAGGAGTATTTGAGACGGTTGAGAGCAAGGCTCATCAATCTCCCTGTTTAGGGACACAAAACAGGCGGGGTTTACGGCCCGCCTGTTTCATCGCCTGGACTGAAGACAGCCATAGGAGACCTTGCTGTTTTGGTCCACTGGCGTAAAGTAAGGGTTTTCGGTATGTCTATCATTTGGTAGATCATACGGCTCACCTCTCGGTATTAATTTGCCCGGCAGGCAAAAAAATATG
>CAJJPW010000289.1 GCA_905193725.1 uncultured Eubacteriales bacterium | reverse complement strand
CCGATCCTGCAGGGACTGAATGAGGGCGTCCATCTCGCTCTGGGCCTCCTCGTCCTCAATGGATAAGAGCATCCTCGTCTTAATGTACATAAGGTGGGAAGCCATGGTTACAAATTCGCTGGCCACCTCCAGATCCATCTGCTGCCGCTTTTCCAGATATTCCAAATATTGATCCAGAATCAGTGCAATAGGGATGTCCTGGATCTCAATTTTATTTTTACTCAGCAGGAACAGGATCAGATCCAGCGGCCCCTCGAAATCCTCCATTGACTCCGCCGCCCTGGTCTGCACCACCTTTTCCAATTTAAAAATGGGATTATCCAAAATGCTATCTCCCTTATAGGCCGACCATGCGGCAGAATAAATCAAATACCCACTGGATAGTCTTAGAAAGGGCGTTGCTGCCCACATCGAAGAAAACCAACGCAAAAAGCAGCAGCATGCCGTACCGTTCATTGCGCATAAGCCAATCATAGGCCCGGTCCGGCAGCACCGCAAACAGCACCTTGGACCCGTCCAGCGGCGGAATGGGGATCAGGTTAAAGATACCTAAGCCCAAGTTAATGCTGATAATATAATTGAGGATATTGAGCACAATCTCATTGGTGATGCCAAATGTAAACAACACTAGAAAATATATGCCTAAAAATAGGAAGGCCGTGAGCAGGTTCATAATCGGGCCCGCAAGGGAAATGATCGCATCATCTCTGCGGTAGTTTTTTAAGTTTCTCGGGTTTACCATAACTGGACGAGCCCAACCAAAGCCAAACAAGACCAGACAGATCGTCCCGATTGGGTCCATGTGCTTGAGGGGGTCGAGAGACATGCGTCCCAAATTCTTGGCTGTGGGATCTCCCAGCTTATATGCCGCAAAGGCATGTGCCCATTCGTGCACCGTCATGGCCACCATAACGCCTAGTAGAGAATACAGCAATATGATAATTGCCGATGAAAAATTGCCACTGCGTAACGCGTTAAATAACATAAAATCTCTTCCAATCTCACAAAATCTGCGATCTTAAACTTTTCAAACTACCAAGCATTATACAGGAAAATCCTCCTTGAATCAACTTTTTCCCCCAGGTTTCCCTCTCCCTCATAGGATTTTACATTCTGTTCACATTCCAAAGAAATCTATATCCTATTATTTATCATACTGACTCCTTCACAATTTAGTACATCTATTGAAATCACACCTTAAATTTAACCTCTTCTCTCTTCCAAACATTCCAATCAGCAATCCACCCACTCAATATCTTTTTCAGCTTTCCAAAAGGTCTTCCCATTAAAAATTTTTGCTCTTTCAAAAGCATCAATACATTTCGTAATACTATCTTGTGTGGTAGAGAAAACAGCCTCTTTGGTTGTCAAATTGTACACTTCTAAGGTAACAGATATGATATTTTCCTTCATATCATATTGGCATTGACATCCATTGAAATAATATTTCTGTCCTTGATATATAGCATAATGGTCTTGAAAAGTTAATTCATCAATGAATTCATAAACATTACCGTTTATCATACCACTCCATTCCTTTCAGATATTTTTTATATTTTTCAAATGTAGCTTTGTCCAAATATGCGGCATCCGTCCTTTTGAGATTATTAACATAATAATGTATATGGAGAACATTTTCTGCTGTGCCCATGAGCTTTCTTTCAGGATGATATGCCGCCCATATCAGCTCACCATCTTTCTTGAAGATCGGTAATTCATCAAAAAAGAGTAGCAGATTGTACCTGCTACTCCAAGGTTGGGCTCAGCGCCCACAATGTCCATCATACGTTGCGCGAAAAGCACCTATGGGTTACTCCACGTGTTTGCCGCAGCACTTTTTATACTTTTTGCCGCTGCCACATGGGCAAGGGTCGTTTCTCCCCACTGTCTTTTCACTCACCGCCTGCTTTGAGGCTCTCCACTCCTTTTGGATTTCCTTCCGCCGCTCTTCCGAGAGAATGCCATCCCACTGTTTGAGCGTATACAGCCACTTTGCCTTTGCCTCCAGCATATTGAAAAACAGCTTTTCAAAGTCAATGGTCAAATCCAATTCGGTGGTCTCTTCCAAGCTCTCCAAATCCACCTCTTTTTCCAAGCTGGTGTTGATGCCGTCTAAAAAGCCCACAAACACCACGTTTTCCATGTCAAAGCTCTTGGCCACATCGCTGTACACGCCAGTGAGCCTATTCATCTTTTCGCCTAAGATCTTCTCATAGCATCTGGTCTCCTCGGCAAAATAGGTATCCCAGAACATCTGTGCCTGCTGTGGTGTGTTTGCCTGAGATTCTATTAAATGATTCCAATCCTCATATAAGCTCATAATATAATCCCCCTCTAAAGTCCATCGGCTCTTAGCCTACTAGTTTATCTAGTCTCAGTTTGATTTCCTTGATGAAGTTTTCGGTGTTGACCACTTTCACATTGTCTAGCTCTGTGAGCAGTGCCAGGTCTTTGGTCATCACTCCCTCTTCAATGGTGGCAATCGAGGCCTTTTCCAGTGCATCAGCAAATTCCATCAGCTGGCGATTGTCATCTAATTCGCCCCGTTTGCGTAGTGCGCCGCTCCACGCAAAAATAGTTGCCATGGAGTTGGTAGAGGTCTCTTCCCCTTCTAAGTGCTTGTAATAGTGCCGCGTTACCGTGCCGTGAGCCGCCTCATATTCGTAATATCCCTGAGGAGATACCAACACAGAGGTCATCATGGCCAAGCTGCCAAACGCCGTCGCAACCATGTCGCTCATCACGTCTCCATCGTAGTTTTTGCAAGCCCAGATAAACCCGCCCTTGGAGCGAATCACTCTGGCCACTGCATCATCGATCAAGGTGTAGAAGTACTCGATATGCGCCTTTTCAAACTTCTCTTTGTATTCCGCCTCGAAAATTTCGGCAAAGATGTCCTTAAACCGGTGGTCATACTGTTTGGAGATCGTGTCTTTGGTGGCAAACCACAGATCTTGTTTGGTATCTAAAGCGTAGTTAAAGCAGCTTCTGGCAAAACTGCTG
>CAJJPW010000288.1 GCA_905193725.1 uncultured Eubacteriales bacterium | reverse complement strand
ACGGATGAACTCCTGGGTGTGATGCGCCAGATGTTTCAAAATATGGGCATTGATATGGAAGGGCAGGATGTAGTGATCCTGACGGGCTCTTCCCAGGGCATTGAGCTGATCTCCAAAGTGATGATCAATAAAGGAGACACCATCTTAGTGGAATCTCCCACATTTTTAGGGGCGCTACAGACATTCCACCTATACGAGGCGAATGTAGAGTCGGTGGCCATGGAAGACGACGGGATTGATGTGGAGATGCTGGAGCAGCAAATCCAGAAGTATCACCCGAAGTTCCTATATACCATCCCCACGTTCCAAAATCCCAGTGGCAGAACCATGAGCGAAGAAAAACGGAAAAAAGTAGTGGAGATTTGCGGCAAATACGGTGTACTGGTGCTGGAGGACGATCCATATGCAGATTTGCGATTTGAGGGAGAGCCTTTAAAACCGCTGAAATACTACGATAAAACCAGCTGTGTGCTCAAGCTTTTTAGCTTTTCCAAGATCATTTCGCCAGGCTTGCGTGTAGGCGCAGCAGTGGGCCCAAAAGAGGTCATCGGCAAGATGGTGCTGGGCAAACAGGGCGCAGATGTGCACACCGCCAATTTGACACAGGACATGGTGGCAGAATACGTAAAGCAAGGATGCTTAGAGGAGCATATTGCAGACATTTGCCAGATGTATCGGCAGCAGAGAGACAAGATGATGGAGTGCATCGCTCAGTATTTCCCCAAGGAAATCAAGGTGGTAAAACCCCAAGGGGGCCTGTTCATCTGGGCGGAGCTGCCAGAGCATATGAACGCCACAGAGCTGTTTCATCAGGCGGTGGAAAATAAAGTGGCGTATGTGCCGGGAACTCATTTTTACGATGAAGGAGGGCATCACAATACACTGAGGCTGAACTTTTCGATGGCTTCTATGGAGGAGATTGATAAGGGCATCTACACATTGGGCAACATGTTTGCCCAGCATATGTACTAGGTATGCTAAAATCAAAATAGGAAAAATGGAAAAGAAGTGAAAGTGTATGATAGGAGGATAGAGATTGATGCAAAATGTGTTTCACACACTACAGGAAAGAGGATTTATTAAACAGGTAACCCACGAGGGGCTGGAAGAACTGCTGGGAAAGGAAAAAGTCACCTTTTACATCGGCTTTGACGCCACAGCAGATAGCCTGCACGTTGGACATTTTATACAGCTCATGGTCATGGCCCATATGCAGCGGGCAGGACACCGGCCCATCGCACTGGTGGGTGGGGGAACGACGATGATCGGAGATCCCAGCGGTAAGACGGACATGCGCAAGATGATGACCAGAGAGACCATCGCCCACAACGCGGAGATCTTCAAAAAGCAGATTAGCCGGTTTTTAGATTTTTCAGATGGCAAGGCGATTATGGAGGACAACGCAAACTGGCTGCTGGATCTCAATTACATCGAATTTATTAGAGAGATCGGTGTGCACTTCTCGGTCAACAGAATGCTCACCGCAGAGTGCTTTAAACGGCGTTTGGAAAAGGGCCTTAGCTTTTTTGAATTCAACTACATGCTCATGCAGGCCTATGACTTTTTGGTGCTCTACAGAAAATACGGCTGCAAGCTGGAGATGGGCGGAGACGACCAATGGTCCAACATCTTAGCGGGGGCAGACCTGATTCGCCGCATTGAGAAAAACAAAGAGGCCTATGGGGTAACCTGTACGCTGCTGTTGAAATCCGATGGCAAGAAGATGGGTAAGACGGAAAATGGCGCGGTTTGGCTGGATCCGGAGAAGACTTCCCCATACGACTTCTATCAATACTGGAGAAACATCGCCGATGCAGACGTGAAGACCTGCCTTTCTCTGCTCACATTCTTACCTATGGAGCAGGTAAACGAATTGGCAGCCCTCAAAGATGAGAAGATCAACGAGGCCAAAAAAGTGTTGGCCTTTGAAGTGACCAAACAGGTTCACGGGGAAGAGGCGGCACTGGAGGCGCAGAAGGCGGCCGAGACGCTGTTTGGAGGAGCAGCCCAAGGGGGCAGCGTGCCAACCACCGAGATTACCAAAGAGGAATTTGAGGAAAACCGTCTGCTGGCCAGCATGATGATGCTCTGTGGCCTGACGGAATCCAAAGGACAGGGCAGAAAACTCATCAAAGGCGGCGGCGTAAGCGTCAATGGCCAAAAGATCTTAGAGGAGATGCATGAACTTTCGCTGGAGGATTTTGACCAGGGTGAGTTGATGATCAAAAAGGGAAAGAAAGTATTCCATAAAGTGATCTTAAAGTGATGGTAGAATATAAGACGATCAAAGGGGAAGCTCAAAGCCGTTTGACCATCAAAAAATCGGAGTTCATCGGCCAGCTTTTTCCCGTTACCACACAGCAGCAAGTGCAGGAGATTTTAGATCAAGTGCGCAAGGAGTACTGGGATGCCACCCACAACTGCTGGGCTGCAATCGTGGGGGCTAGCAAAGAGTGGATGCGATATAGCGACGATGGAGAGCCTCAGGGGACGGCTGGCGTGCCCATACTGGAGACGCTCCAAAAGAGCGGGCTAACCAATGTGCTGGCGGTCTCTACCAGATATTTTGGTGGGGTGCTATTAGGTGCTGGCGGGCTGGTAAGGGCGTACACCAAAAGCATTGCCTCAGCCATTGAAGAAGCGCAGCAGATAGCTATGCGGCCCCACTTCATCTTCACCTGTGAATTCCCCTTTAAACTCTGGGGCAAAGCTCAGGCATATTTATTGGCTAATGGCCATGTGATTCAAGATATTCAATATGGAACGAATGTCACATGCCAAATAGGGATAAGTGAGCAGCTGGTGGAGAAATTTCGGGCAGACCTGATGGAGATGTCTGGCGGGCAGCTGGATTTAAGCGTTTTTTATGAAGATTATTTAGAAATTTTATTGAAGTAATTTTTAACTTAAGAAGGGATGTACAATGAAACTGGAATTTATCAAGGCATAGCAACTAAAGGAGAAGCCACAAGATGAAACAAAGCTTGGCTTCGGGAGAATTTTT
>CAJJPW010000287.1 GCA_905193725.1 uncultured Eubacteriales bacterium | reverse complement strand
ACAGGGACCTATTTGCTCGTGTAGAAAAATAGCTTCCAGGGGAAAGTGGAATGCCTTTTTCCAAGAGCGGCAAAAATCGGAAGGGTTGGCGGAAGTAGACGGTTGAAAGAACATAAAACCTTCCGGTATAATAGGGGAAAGGACGAGAGGGGAAAAGGGCGATGGTATCCACCAAGGGAGGGCATCCCCTACTAGCAACGCTGGATGGAGCCCAGAAAATTCGTCCCGCTGGAGGAGATCGCAAAGGGCAGGGCATCTCACTGGATAAAACAGTTCAAAACGGTTCCTTTTTCATGGAATATGGTGTATAATAATAAATTAAGACAATTTATGATAAAATAGGCTAAGATTCTTAGCTGCATTAGAGGAAAGGTGGTATACATGTCGGTAAAGGTTGTGAGGATACCGGAGAGCAGGAAGAGCCTCAACCACTTCATCAAGTTTGAGTTTAAGCTCTATCACGAGGATGAAGACTGGGTGGCGCCGCTGCTTTCGGATATGAAGAGCACCCTCAAAGGCAAAAACAACCCTTTGTTTGCCAACGGCCCCCATGCGTTTTTTATGGCGTTTGAGGAGAAAAAGCCAGTAGGCCGCATTTTGGTGGGAATTGACAAAGTGCTCAACGAGCAAAAGGGATTCAAACAGGGGTATTTTTCGCTGTTTGAGTGCAGGGAAAACTACGAGGCAGCCAAAGCCCTGTTTGACGCAGGGGTGGCGTGGCTCAAAGAACAGGGAATGAACACGGTGATAGGCCCCCTCTCTCCCAGCAATGGAGACGACAGAAAGGGGTTTGTGGTAGAGGGAGAAGGGCAACCCGTCCTGCTCAATGCCTATACCAAAAAATACTATCCGGAGTTCGCAGAAAAGTACGGCTTTGTGAAAAACGACGATCACTACGCCTATCTGTTCAACCCCAGAGAGGCGGATATTGAGAGAATGCAAAAGCTGGTGGATATCGCAAAGCGCCAATACAACTTCCGGATCGACCGGTTGGATACGAAAGAGGTGATGCGGGAGTCGCTGGCCATTAAAGAGGTATTGGACCAGAGCATCCCGGATACGTGGGATTACTTGGTGGCGCCTACGCTGGAGGGCGTGATAGAGGAGTTCAACTCGCTAAAGCAGTTCTACAACGGAAGGCTCTGCTACATCGCCAGAAGTGGAGATCGCCCTGTGGGGTTTATGCTGGCGCTGCCGGACTTCAATCAGGTGCTCAAAAAGATGAAGGGCAAGATCCTGCCCATGGGCTGGCTCAAATACCTGTATTACAAGAGAAAGATCACTGGCGCTCGGGGCCTAGTGCAGTGTGTGGTCAAGGAATACCAAAATAGAGGAGTTCCTCATGCCATGTACTTTGAGACCTATAAGGATTGCCTGGAGCTGGGTGTGGACTTTATCGAGGCCTCTTGCATTGACGAGAGCAACTACGCTTCCCGCAACTGCATCGAGCGAGTAGGGGGAGAGCGCTACCGTACTTATCGGACTTATCGCTATAATTTTTAATTTTATAAGATAGATACACAGGCGGCATTGGGTTGGATGCCGCTTTTGTGCGTCAATGGAGTTTAGGGGAGTTTGGCCAATGGAAAAGACGTATTTTGAAGATGAGGTTTTTAGCAATATCACGCAAAAAGATAGGGCTTTGGAACATCTCCAATTTGTGGACTGTCAGTTTAAAGACTGTGTGCTGGAGGAGTGCAAGCTAGTGGGCTGCACGTTTGTGGGCTGTGAGTTTGTGGGGTGTAGTGTGATCAGCCCGATCGTAAGATATGCAGAGATGAAAAACAGCGTGTTTATAGGGTGTAATCTCATCGGGGTGCACTGGAATCAGCTGCTCTCCCAGGGGAAATTGGCAGAGCCGCTGCATCAGCTCCAAGACTGTGTGCTGAAGTACAACTCTTTTGTGGGGATGAATCTGAAAAAGATGGATTTTTCCCACAATGTCATGCTGCAATCCAGCGTGGACGAGTGCAATCTATGGGAGAGCAAGTGGGTCGGATGCGATTTAGAGGGCACTCGTTTTGAGAGGTGTGATTTGCGGCGGGCGGATTTTCGAGAGGCTGGGGGGTATGTGATCGACGTGCTCTCCAATCGGTTAGATGACGCTCAATTTTCCTTTCCTCAGGTGATGGGGTTACTACATAGTCTACCCATCAAAATCGGGGGCGACGGCCCCAGCGCATGACGAAATAGGGGTTAAAGAGAAGAGGGATAGAGGAAGCCCGGCAGTTAGGCCAGTAGTTGTCGCTATAGCGAGGGGCGATATAGAGGGAAGAAGAATGCCAGCTATGAGGAGGTTAGTTGCAGATAATGCACAGGGCGATGAAGTGGGCTGTTGTGCGCAAGGCGCGGGTACCGAGAGCAGTGTAGCGACATCCAAAAGAACGGGAGGAGGAAAGGATCTCTTGTGGGACATAAAGACCCAAGGTGATGGAGAATCTACACAGCAAATAAAAAAACAAGAGAATGGTGAATGGCAAAACCGGGCAATCGTGCATATGATATGGCAAGGGGCTGGACCCAAAGTGTATTTTGCCACCTGCACTGTGAATGCTGGGGATTCCCATTTGCGTTTTGCCGCCCGTTTGTGGTATAATTTATAATATCTATAGGTTTGGTAAAAAATAGAGGTAAAACCTGTGGAAAATTGCCGGCAATTCACGGAATAGGAAATAAATGAGGTCAAAAAATGTCTAAGGAAGAAGATAATAGCAGGGATATCCGAAAGGATGTTCCCGCTGAGAGAGTGAGCATAGACGAAAATCCAGAAAGCCTCCCTGAGATGGGGGGAGAGGAAAAGCCGGAACAGGCAAAAGACCTGGAGCGGCGGCTGGAATCGCTGGAACAGGCGGCCCTTTCTGGAGATACCTCTGCCCAATTTGCTCTGGCCTGCATCTTGGAGGAGGCAGAGCAGTATGTAGACGCCAAAGAATGGCTGGCCAAGGCTGCCCAAGGGGGGCTTTCGGACGCCCAATACACGCTGGCTAGAAAAGAGGCTATGGCAGGAGATGT
>CAJJPW010000286.1 GCA_905193725.1 uncultured Eubacteriales bacterium | reverse complement strand
CTTGCTTGCTTGCTTGCTTGCTTGCTTGCTTGCTTGCTTGCTTGCTTGCTTGCTTAAGCATTATCCCTCCTGCCCGCATTTCTGTCAATCCCCCTTTGGTACTTTCCTATCTCTATTTTATGGAAAAATCCGTCCGTTTGCAAGATAAAAACAACATGTTCACCACTTCTGACCTCCTTTTTCCCCATTTACTTTTTGATGGGCAATAACATGCGCGTCCTCTCTCGATACGCTGCAAATTCCGGCTTGTATTGGGCCAGGCGCTTTTCCGCCATGGGAATGCTGATGCACAAAAACATCAGGGTGTTGAGCAGCGCCCCCGCTCCCAGGTACCAGCTCTCGGGGCAGCTCACCACCATCATCAGATATACGCCCCACCACATGAGGATCTCCCCCAGATAGTTGGGGTGTCTGGCGTACTTCCACAAGCCTATGGAGATCAGCTCTCCTCTATTTTTCCGCCCCTTGCGGAACTTCTGCATCTGGACATCCGCCACCAGCTGCAATGCTGTGGCCACCAAACACACCAGCGCCCCGATGATGCACCATCCATTTTGGCTCCCGGCGGTCTCTATCATTCGAATCCCCGGCAGAATACAGGTGTATACCACCAGCGTGGGAAACATCTGAATCCCCAGAAAATCCACCAGAAAAAACAGCTTCCCCGTCTTTTGGGCCAACATATCGTACCGCCAATCCTGCTTATCCAGCCCGTGAAAGGTATACGCCCAGTTGGCCGTCAGCCGAATGCCCCATAAACATACCACAGCCAGCAGTAAAATCACATCCCAGCTCCCGGCGCGCCATCCGATGGCCAGTGCCGCCAAAATCACCATGGGCTGCACACTCCAATAGGGGTCGTAGAGAGACGCGTTTTGGACGATCAGGCTCAGCAGATAGATCACCACAGTTGCCCCTACATCGGCGATGAACACCCGCATCCACAGCGCTCCAGATACCCTTTCAAAGAGGATCAACCCCACTGCCAACGCCACCAGATAGCTGATGGCAACTACCACAAAACTCGCCGCTCTGCTCTGTTTCATACCTTTTTCTCCTCTGCTCTCCCAATTACTTCCCTTTATTGTAACACAATGGGCCGGTAAAATCACTCTGCTGTACTATTGTATTTTCTCCTGTCCCTCCTGTGTCCACCCTCCCCAAAAAAGGCAGCGCAAAACACGGCCACTTTTCAAAAAGTGGTATCTAATGGCAATTAAAATGTAAAAAGTCTAGATCTTCAGCTCTCCATTCCTGGTCTGAGTATGTTAATTAGACGCTCAAACAGCTGCACTGCCTGTGTTTGCTTCTCCGGCTCTAGCTTTTCCATTGCCTTCAGCGAGGAAAGCAGCACTCTTGCCGTGGCCATCGTGTTGGCATCTTCCTCCTCAGCCAACAGGGGGGAGACGGGAACGTGAAATTTCCCGGCAAATTGCTCCAGCGTATCCAGCGTGGGATTCGCTTGTGCATTTTCAATTTTGCCCAACTCTGTCTTGCCGATTCCAATGTCCTCTGCAAATTCCATTTGTGACTTCCCCTGCAATGAACGCAGTTGGCGAATCTTTTGAGCCAATATTTCTTTGGTTGTCATGATTCTACCTCCTTATTATTTAATTATTAAAAAGGTAAAGAGAAGATACAAGCCGATATATCAGACATTGCATACCGTCATACTGGTCATACTGGCATGCCAATCGTTTCCCTTAATTCCTCCTATAAAATGATTTCCATTTCTGATACGAGCTTATGCGCTCTATGCTAGATTTCAAAAATCTGAGAGACTCTCTCCTTTCATTGTAGCCTTAACGCTATGAATTCCTAACCGGTCTGCCGCTAGCTGGTTGCACCACATTCCAATTTCATGTCCAAAATCCAGCCATCGTCAAAGTGGTTTTAGCCTACCAGTATATATTCCCCCTCAAAACTGCTGCAACTTTTTTCGTATAAATACAAAAATAAACCACCGCTCTTTTTTACAGCAGTGGTCGCTTATGGTATCATTTTAAATTGATTGATAAGGTGATTATCTCTTGATTTAGTTTACTGGTATCACACCGTCTTCCTTGCTTTCCACATCTTCTTTACTGATCGATTCAGATATAAACGTCATATTGAGACGATAAAGTCCCTCTTCTCTTGTAAACTGGTATACATAGACATCCTCGCTGTCGTCTGTCCATACCACCATGTTGTAGATGTCATCTTCGCCGCCGATCCAACGATAGTATACATCGCTGCTGAAATCCCGCTGTATCAATGCCACAATATCCTCCATATCCATATTCTCATTTGAAATAGTCTTTCCACTTTCCATTGCGTCAGCGGGGGATTCCAGAATTTTATCGATTTCTTTCCTGGTTTCTATGAGCTGTTGATTTAAGGATGGCCCCTGCATTCCATTTTGAATTGCAGTATATCCCGCTATTGCTCCAAAAATGACCAATATCACCAGGCTGGGAACAATGATATTCGTCCATCTAAACGTACCCCGATCTTTGTGATCTAATATACTCCAGCTAAACGTACAGACAAACAGCAATAAAAGAAGCAACTGGGATATCATGCTCACTGTATAAACGGCGCCTTCTATCTCAAAAAAATAAAGCAATATGCTCTCGAATGCGAGCCAGACCAATGGAAAAGCCGGTTCCCAAAATCTCCTTATCATCAGCTCACCACTAGCTAGATCATACGCAGTCGGTGAACCCGGCCCGTTTCCGCTCAGCGCAGAGAGTGCAATAATGATTTTTAAGAATCGCTGCATCCCTTTCGATGCGTATCTGTCTTTTTTCGGCAACAGGACGCCGATCATAAACACCACAAAAGACATAACTATTTGCAAAATTGCCGCAATTAGTATGATGCTCGATGTCTCTTCTTCGCTTGAAGGGCGCAGCAAAAGCATGACAACACCCAGCGCCATTAGCGCTATACAGAGGATGGAGTTTATCCAGTGAATCATATTTTTCATGCATGTCACCTCGATTACAAGCTCCAATTGATCTTTTTCATTTTAAATATTA
>CAJJPW010000285.1 GCA_905193725.1 uncultured Eubacteriales bacterium | reverse complement strand
CTCACGCCTGCTTCATAGGCGCCTCTTGCAAACGCCTCATTTCCAAGTAGTATTTTCTTCATTTTCCACCTCTATCATCATCTTCGCAAATAATTCACTCTTGCTCTGTTTTGATACCTATTGATTGCGCAGGTCTGTTACCCGCTTGGCCTTGCCCTCAAACCGCTTGAGGGATTCTGGCTCCACTAGCGTCACCTTCGCCTTGATGTTGAGCACTGTATACAGGTTGTGCTTGATCTTCTCCTCTAATTGCTCTAAGGCACTGAACTTCTCCAGGTAGTGGTCTTGGGCCACCTCCACCAACACCTCGATCTGATCCATATATCCCTCGCTGGACACGATGATCTCATAGTGAGAACCCACTTCTTCCATGCCCATGAGGACACCCTCGATTTGAGAGGGGAACACGTTTACGCCCCGGATGATGAGCATGTCGTCCGTTCTCCCTGCCACCTTGGTCATGCGCACGCTCGTTCTGCCGCATTTACAGGGCTCGTAGTTGAGGCGAGTGATGTCCTTGGTCCGGTACCGGAGCACCGGCAATGCCTCTTTGGTGATGGGAGTGATCACCAGCTCCCCCTCTTCCCCCTCTGGCAGCACTTCTAGGGTATCTGGGTCAATCACTTCAAATACAAAGTGGTCCCACGCGATATGCATTCCATCTTGACAGAAGCACTCGCCCGAAAATCCTGGGCCGCACACTTCACTGAGGCCGTAGTTTTCCGTAGCCAAAATGCCCAAGGCCTTTTCTATATTGCGGTTCATCTCCAATGTATGGCCTTCCCCGCCAAATAGCCCGATTCTCAGGTTTAGGTCATGGGCCGGATCTATCCCCATCTTCTGGGCCACTTCTGCCAGATACAGGGCATAGGATGGTGTGCTGATCAGCAAGGTAGGTTTAAAGTCCTGCATGATCTTGATCTGTCGCTCGGTATTTCCGCTGGACATGGGGATGACAGTGGCTCCCACCTTTTCCAAACCATAGTGCAGACCAAAAGCGCCGGTAAACAGCCCGTATCCAAAGGAAATCTGGGCGATGTCCTCTTCATTGGCGCCGGTGGCGCAGATCACCCGCGCCATGATCTCCGACCAAGTCTCTAGGTCGTTTTTGGTGTATCCCACCACGGTGGGCCGTCCAGTTGTGCCAGAGGAAGCATGTACCCGCACCACTTCCCGCATGGGCACAGCAAACATGCCATAGGGGTAATTTTCCCGCAAATCGTCTTTTGTAGTAAATGGTACGTGCTTTAGATCTTTCAGTGTCTTAATATGCTCTGGCTTTAAACCAATCTCATCGAATTTCTTTTTATAGTGTGGAACCCGCTCATAGCAGAGAGCTACTGTCTTTTTGAGCCGCTCTAGCTGAATTTCCTCAATGTCCTGGCGCTTAGCGCACTCCATCTCTCGGTTCCAAATGATATGTTCCATCTTTCTATCCTCCTAACGCATTGCAGGTGGATCTTCCTCATCTTCACAAAGTCCTGCTATGCTACCATACTACATATAGAGATATTATAATACACAAACCGTCAAAAGAAAAGAGGCTTTCTGATGGGCGAACGAAAAAACCGGCATAGCGCCGGCTTGCTGACAGAAAGATCTCAAATGTCGAAGATCACATACTGTTTGCCATCTCTCGCAAACAGCTGTTTTGCTACTCCAAATACCTCTTCCAGCGCAGGGGAATCCAGGCATTCCTCTACCGAACCATCAAAATAGACCTTCCCTCCTTCGAGGATCACCACGTAGTCTGCATACTTTAACGCCAGGGAGAGGTCGTGCATCACCACCAGCAAGGTCTTTTTCCATTCTCCCTTGAGCTTATGGATCAGCTGCATAAACCGCCCTTGATAGGCCACATCCATGTAAGTGGTAGGCTCATCCAGCACCATCAGCCGAGTATCCTGGGCCAGCACCATGGCCAAAAATGCCCGCTGTCTCTCTCCTCCCGAAAGGGTGCTTACCAGGTGTTCTTTCATATCTTCTATCTGGACGAACGCCATGGCCCGCTCTACTTGTTCCCGATCCTGCGGGGATAGTTTTTGATTCCACCCCAAATAAGGGGTTCTGCCAAACCCAACCAATTCCTCCACCGTAACCCCAGGGGAAGGCAAAACTTGAGGGAGAATAGAGACCGCCCTTGCCCGTTCCTGCTGGGTCATCAGCCGGATGTCCCTATCTTGACACACGATCCTGCCGGTGTAGTGCACCTGTTGGTTAATGCATGAGACTAAGGTGGATTTTCCGCTCCCGTTTTTTCCCAGCACAGCCGTCATCTTATGGGGCCGAATCTGAAAGCTGAGGTCTTTGAGCACCTGCCGCTTTCCATACCCAGCACATACGTTTTCCAAGGATAGAATCATAGCTGTGTCCTCCTTTTGATGAGCAGCACGAAAAAGAAGGGCGCGCCAATCAGCGCCATGATAATGCCCACGGGGATCTCCGACGGGGCAAAGGCCACTCGACCCACCATATCGGACACAATCACCAGGCTCGCCCCTAAGAGCGCGGATGTGGGCAGCAGCCACCTCACATCTGTACCCACAAGTCTTCTGCCAATGTGGGGCACAACAAGGCCTACAAACCCCAGCAGCCCTGCATAGGAGACTACGCTGGCCGCCGAAGCGCTGGCCAGCACCAGACAGATCATCCGCAGCCGCTTTACTCGGACTCCCAGAGATGCCGCCATGCTATCCCCTAGGCACAACAGGTTGATCTGCCGTGAAAAGACCATTGCCAGCATAAAGCACACCAGTATGATTCCCGCCGGCAAGTACAGTTGTTCCATAGGCGTCCCTGAAAAGCCACCCACCGAAAAATAGTGGTAGGATTCAAACACGTCTGGATACAGCATAGACAAAAAGGAGATTCCCGCACTCAAAAGAGCGGTACAGGCAATCCCCGCCAGTACAATGGTGATTTTAGAGGAGTTGATCTTGTGGGCCAGGGTGATGATAAACAGTGTAGTAATGAGCGCTCCTACAAAGGCCGCTACGGGCAGCCAGGCAAAAGCCATGGGAAATAGGCACATGCATAATATCACGGCAAAGCCCGCTC
>CAJJPW010000284.1 GCA_905193725.1 uncultured Eubacteriales bacterium | reverse complement strand
GAACATTCTGACGGATCTTATCCCATCCGTTAGGAATGTCGTTTCTTGCCATATAAATCCCTCCGTTTTATGTATTTTAACGGCGCGTGAAGGTGAAAATCCGGTGCCGGTGAAGGTGCCGGATACTCACAGATGCCGTTTTCTTCTATGTAATGCTGTGCGCCTGATGAAACGATCGCAGACACGAAAAGAGCGATTTTGTCAGCCATTATCTTTATTATACTGGAACAGTAGGAAAATTGCACGAAAAATTTTTGGACAGTAGTGGAGAACAAGTAGAGGATGGAAAAAGCCAAATCGCGTCTAGGACACAGCTTTACTTTGCCTCTTTCCCCGGCGTGACGCAGCCAGCATGATGCTGGAGAAGAGGTAAACTGAGATGTACTTCGTTGCCACCGAAGAGCAGTTTATGAGAACGGCTTGGCTCGACCTCGGGGAAGAGCTGGCGGAGAGGGATTTGGATAATCCCATTAGAGCCTCCCGTGGAACCGAAACTTAGGTAACCTCTCGCTCTATAAGCGGCATAGGGTGCAGCGACACGCTGGCGGAGAGAGGGCAATAGAAACACTGCCTCCCAAGGCCGATGAAGCATGGGAAAGCAGGGAGTAGGTAAATGGCATGGGGTGCAGCGTCACGCTGCCTGGGGAGAAAATTTGTAGATTCTCTTGTTGAAATAATCCGAAAAAGACTATATAATAGGAATGACACAGAGGGGAAGGATTAATTCTGATGGCGACAAAAGAACGAATTTGGAATGTACCGAATATACTATCGATGATACGGATACTGCTAGTTCCAATCGTAGCTGTATTAATCGGATATGATAATATGGTACCGGCGCTGATTTTATTTTTGGTTGCCTGTGCGACAGATCTTCTGGATGGACAAATTGCCAGAAAAAATGGATTAATCACCAAAGTGGGAATGTGGCTGGATCCACTGGCAGACAAGCTCATGGCAGTAACGGTAGTCATCATGTTCACCGTCAAGGGAATTATCCCGCTGTTTGTGGTGATTGTGTTACTCTCTAAAGAACTGCTGATGATCATTGGGGGAGCAGTACTCATTAAAAAGGGTATCAATGTACCGGCAAATAAATTTGGCAAAATCGCCTCATTCTTGCTCAATGTATCCATTGCCTCGGGATTTTTATATCAGGTATTTACGCCGTATTACCTATATGCGATTTACGTGGCGCTAGGGCTGATGGTCATTGCGCTAATTCAATATGCGTACATCAACATCGTGCGCAGACTATTATTTAAGAGGATTACCAAAAAGGCCAGAGAAGAGGTCGAAGAATAAGTTTCAAAGGGGGGGGAGACCTTCAAGGGGGGAGACCTTCAAGGGGGAGAGCCTCTCAGAAGTTGAAAAGTCAGTTGACCCTTATGAGATAGGATAAAAGAGAAAGCCAATCATCGGCTAGACCTTAATAAAATATAATAAAAAGAGCCAATATAATGATTCTAATGAGGCGGTAGGGCTCGTGAGATAGGATAAAAAACGATGAAAAAGAGGAGTAAAGCACACCCTCTTACACCAGAGAGAGATGCACTGGCAAATGCTAGTTTCTGAGAGCATCGGTGAGAGAAGTGCTGGAAGGTAGCTTTGGAGTTTGTTTGGTGAAAGGCGAGTAGCCAAATGCGTGTGCAGAGCGTTAATCTGCATAGAGTGTCGTCATATGCTTTATGGCGGAAAAAAGGTGGTACCGCGATCAGCTCGTCCTTTTATGGAAAAAGGGGCGGGTTTTTTATTGCATGTGAAATGAATAAAGGAGAAGACCAGTCTCCACCCTTGATGGAGACTGGGTGAGGGAATGTGTAAATAAGCTTGAGCGCAGATAGAGGCAGGTGAGCACATGGAGCTAAAAATACTGGGAGCGATACTGATCGCCATTGGGGCGCTGATCACATTTTTAAGCGGCAAGATTTTGCAGCTAATTCATAAGGAGAAGTCTGAGAAAAACCAGCTCATCGTCAAAGTCCTCGGGCTGGTGATCGTCATACTGGGCATGGTGATTTTAATCGAGTTGATTCAGTGGTAGTGTGAGAAATATGGCCGATTACTGGGCATAACATAGATATTTTAGGAGGTTTCAAAGTGAATAAAACCGTATTGGAAACAGGGTACGACCCAAAACAAATCGAGGATAAGTTATATCATAAGTGGATGGAAGAGGACAACTTTAAAGCGGAGGTAAATCCAGAGAAAAGGCCTTTTACCATTGTGATTCCACCACCTAACATCACAGGACAGCTGCATATGGGACATGCACTGGACGAGATGATCCAGGACGCGCTCATTCGCTATAAGCGGATGCAGGGCTTTGAGGCGCTTTGGCTGCCGGGCACTGACCATGCCAGCATCGCCACAGAGGTGAAAATTGTGGAGAAGATGGCCCAGGAGGGCCTTAAGAAAGAGGATATTGGAAGAGAGGCGTTTTTAGAGAGAGCCTGGGAGTGGAAACGCCAATTTGGCGGCAGAATCGTAGAGCAGCTCAAAAAGCTGGGCTCTTCCTGCGATTGGAGCAGAGAGCGGTTTACCATGGACGAAGGGTGCTCTAAAGCGGTGCGAGAGGTTTTTGTGCGGCTGTATGAAAAAGGCCTGATTTACCGCGGAAACCGGATCATCAACTGGTGCCCCGATTGTCAGACAGCCCTGAGCGACGCTGAAGTGGAATACGAGGAAAAGGACTCCAACCTGTGGCATATTCGCTACCCGGGGGAAGACGGCAGTGAGGGAATCATCGTGGCCACCACTCGTCCAGAAACCATGCTGGGAGATACCGCCGTGGCTGTCAACCCACAGGATGAGAGATACGCCCATCTCATCGGAAAGAACGTGATATTGCCGCTGATGAACCGGCCGATCCCTGTGATTGCAGATGAATACGTAGAGCTGGGCTTTGGAACCGGCGCGGTGAAGATTACGCCCGCCCACGACCCCAACGACTTTGAAGTGGGCCAGAGACATAATCTGCCGGTGATCCGCATCATGGACGATGCCGGGATCATTAACGAGCAGGGCGGAAAATACCAGGGGTTGGATCGGGATGCCG
>CAJJPW010000283.1 GCA_905193725.1 uncultured Eubacteriales bacterium | reverse complement strand
AAATCCAACGAACAGGCGACGATGCACGTGCTAAAACAGGCAGGAGCTAGGGTTTTGATCACCGATTTGGAGATGGAGCTGGCGGGCATTGCCATCATCAAACCGGAAAAGATCGTGGCTTACCGCTATGAGGACGTGGAACCCGACAATATGGAGGACTTTGCCGACCGCATGGGGCTCTGTACCTCGGGGACAACTGCCACAGCAAAGGTCTATGTGTACGATGGAAAGGCCATCGGCAATCAAATCTACTTTGCCAAGGGAATTATCGCAAAAAATAAGGACATCATGCCAGAAGGACACATAAAGAACCTGGCTTTTTTGCCGTTCCACCATATTTTTGGCTTTATTGCCGTTTATCTATGGTATTCCTTTTTTGGCAAGACCATTGTGTACCTCCAAGATAGGACGCCAGAGACCATCCTAGCTACCTGCCAAAAACACAAAATCACGCATATTTGCAGCGTGCCGCTGTTTTGGAACAGCGTGGCCAAGGGCGTGCTGCGCAAGGCAAAGCTAAAGGGGGAAAAGACCTACGAGTTGCTCATTAAATTGACACAAAACAGCACAGTCATCACTAAAAAATTGCTCAAAGGCGTGCGCAAGAGCTTGGCAGGCAACCATGTGCAGTTTTGTATCAGCGGAGGCGGACACATCCCAGAGGAGACGCTTCGGCTGATCAACGGCATTGGATATCACCTAGTTACAGGTTACGGCATGACCGAGACAGGGGTGAACTGTGTAGAGCTCTCTCGCAACCAAAAGGTAATTTTGTCGGGGAGCATTGGCGAGCCTTTTGAACCCATGGAGTTCCAGCTTAGGGGCAACCAAAATGACGAGCATTTAGGAGAACTGTTCATTCGCGGAAAAGCGCTGCACATTGGTCAGATGGTGGGCGGCGTGATGATCCCCGCTCAACTGGATGACGATGGGTGGTTTGCCACCGGGGACATTGCAAGAGAGAAAAACGGCCATTATTATATGGAGGGACGCTCCAAAGATGTGATCATCAACGAGTCAGGAGAGAATATCTATCCAGATGAGCTGGAGGATTATTTCAGTAAAATTGAAAAGGCCAATCATGTCTGCATTGTGGGAGTCAAAGGGGAGAGCCTCTATGAGGATATTACGCTGATTATCGATCCAGGGGAACACAAGAGCAAAGAGGCGCTAGATGAGATGTGCACACTGGTGTGCCAGATCAACAGCCTGTTGCCCATCTACAAAAAGCTCAATAGAGCGCTCATCTCTCAAAAACCTCTGCCTCTTGCCAATGGCATCAAAGTGCAGCGGCAGAAGATGAAAAAATACTTAGAAGAGGGCAGATGGGAGTACTGGGAAATCAATCTCAAAGGCAAAAAGCTGGCAGATCCAGGGCAATGGTCTCAGCCGACACAAGACCAAGGGGAAGGATCAAAAGAGCAAGCGGCCCTTGATAAACAAATAGAGGAGAAAATCCGTCAGATATTTGCTCAGGTGCTGAGCTTAAAGCCTGAGGAGATCGGCGACGAGGCCGACTTCATAGATGACTTGGGAGGGGATAGCCTCTCCAGCCTTGGGGTATTTAATAAAATCGAGCATGAGTTTGGCATTCGCATCAGCGAAGAAGAGTATTTTACCTGTTCCAGCGTAAAAGAGACAACAGCGCTGGTGCAGTCTAAACTGGGAGAACGAAAGCCGCAAAAGCAGGTGGGCAAGGTGGAGAAAATCACCTCTATGGAGGCATCCCGGGAGTATCTCTCTTACCGAAAGGCCTTGGATGACGATATGCTGTTCTATGTGGAAACCCCTTATGAGGTAGAGGGGAACAGCGTCATCATAGATACCAAAGAAGTGGACGCCACCCGAGTGGTGAACTTGGCCAGCCTGGATTATTTTCAGTCTGCCATCAGCGAAGAGGTCATCGCCACTGTCAAAGACGGCCTAGACCAATATGGGCTTGCCAATGACACGTTAAATGCAAAATTGCTCAGTGCCAAGGCAGATCACCAAATAGCGGACTACTTGATGTACAAACATGGCGTGCTATTACAGGATAGCGTATATAAAGATCTGGCTTTTTTAGGCCACCTGTTAAACGATAAGGACGCGCTATTATACGATTCTCTGTTAGATGTTCGCATGGAGCAGGCAGTGAAAAAACAGGTGAAGAACTGCTATGCCTTTTCCCACAACAACTTTGAGATACTCAAAAATCTGCTAGGTGAAAATAGAGACCGGTACGAAAAGGTAGTGGTCTATGTACAAGGGCTGTATCCAGAGACGGGAGATGGCGCAAAGTTAGAGGAGCTTATCGCCCTCAAACGGGAATTTGGCATTATGATATTAGTGGATGAGACCTATTCTCTAGGAAGCCTTGGAATTTACGGCAGAGGAATTAAAGAATACGCTGGGGTGATGAATGCCAATGAGGTGGATATGACCTTTGGATGGGCCAAGCCCCTTTGCGGAGTGCCGCTGATGTATTTCTGCTCCAATGATGGCGTGGTGGACTACCTCAAATACCGTCTAAGCCATGAAGTGGTGTGTGAAGGACCAGTGAGCGTGGGCATGAGAACGGCACTGGGCAGGATCAAAGATAATAAAGAATTGGTAAATAGCTTGAGGCAGAACACTCAGGTATTTGTACAGCTGGTGAAAAAAGAGGGCTTCTCCGTCAATGGCGAGGGGATTTGCCCAGTGGTATATGTGGCCATGGAAGATGAGGACCAAGCTGGGGAGATAGCTGCTATGATGCTGCAAAGCGGCATCGCCGTAGCGCCTGTGATTGGCAAAAACGCCAGAGCGGGCAGAGCGCACTTGCGATTCGCCATCAACGGGTTCCTCTCCAAAAAGCAGATCACTCAAATTGTGGAGACGCTGAGCAAAGTATCTGCCAAATACGATAAGATGAACCCAGCATGATGCTAGATGCACGGCTACAATAGATTTTTAGCTCTCAACAACTTAGCGCCCACAGGAGCAAATTCTAAGTGGCCAATAGTTGGGACGAAGAGAGGTTGTAGTAATTACTTACAGAAAGTTTCCCGAGGAAGAGAAAATTGAGGCTTCCACATTTTGCCGCGACGGCA
>CAJJPW010000282.1 GCA_905193725.1 uncultured Eubacteriales bacterium | reverse complement strand
AATGGGTCTCTGTGAATCTCCGGAAAATATCGTCCTCTTCCTGTACGAAAATCGTTAGATCATACTCATTGATCTCTTCTTCCGAAAGGCCTTTGGGCAGCACAAGATAGATTACTAAAGCAATGATAATGACGGCGACAATGCCCCCAATAATCACCCACTTTTTCTTATTCTGGCCACCGCCAAAGCTCTTTCCCGTCTTTCTGCTCTTCTGAACTGCTCGATTATTTACAAAGCTATGCATGGATCTCCCTTCCTTGATATTCTCAAATCTATAAATTGATAAATTTCATACATTTTTATCTATATCTATACATTATACATGATCAAGGCGAAATAGCAAATACCAAATTCATGTCAGATTCCCTAGGTATGACGAAAAATGCCCAGCATTTGGCTGGGCATAGGTTGTAGATTTCCAAAGACAGATCGAGCAGATTTGGCCTTTGGATCATTATAGCAGGATGCAGAGCATGCCGCCATCCCCTTCGTTGACGATTCGCTGCATGGTCTGTTTGAGTTTTTCCCTGGCGTCGTCTGGTATATTATGCAGTTTGTTGGAAAGCCCTTCTTTGACGATATCCGACATGGTCTTGCCAAAAATGTCGGTATTCCAAATCTTGGCTGGGTCGGTCTCAAACTCCGATAGCATGAAGTCGATAAACTCCTCACTCTGCTTTTCATTGCCAATGAGCGGGCTTACCTCGGTCTCCACATCCACCGAAATCATGTGCAGCGAAGGAGCATGGGCTTTGAGCTTCACTCCAAACCGATTGCCCTGTTCAAACATCTCCGGCTCCTCCAAAGAGAGCTCATCCATCATGGGGGGCACGATGCCGTAACCTGTCAGCTTCACACTGGCCAGAGCGTCTTTTAGCTTGTCGTATTCGTTTTTTGCCACCACAAAGTCCTTGATGATGCTCAGCAGATGGGTGTTATCCTTGATTTCCATGCCGCATTCTTCCCCTAGGATCTTGTAGAACAGCTCCTCTGCCAGCTCAATGCCAATCTCGATGTTGCCAGACCCCAGGTTAATGGTTTTCGCGGCCTTGTTGCGAATATAGTCCAGACCTTCAAACGCCTCTAAATACTTTTTAAAGTCCTTTACCTTGCTCACATCCTCCATCACAGAGCTGATGCGCTCTATGATTTCCTTGAGCAGCCAGTGATTCTTATCCAAATTCAGCGCCCAAGTGGACATGTCAAAATTCACCTGCCTGATGGGGAATTCATAGAGGATGTCTTCTAGCATGGAGTTGATGTCCTCTGCTGTGATGTTCATCACATCAAAAATCCGCACCGGTGCATTATAGGTGTTTTGCAGCTCTTCCCCCAGGGCGATAGTAGCTGGGTCATTGGGATTCATGGTATTGAGTACAATCACATAGGGCTTGCCGATTTTATCCAGCTCACCGATGACTTTCTGCTCTGCCTTCACATAATTCTCTCTGGGAATCCCGGTGATAGAGCCATCGGTGGTCAGCACAACGCCAATGGTGGAGTGTTCTCGAATGACCTTCCCCGTCCCCACTTCTGCCGCCTGCTCAAAGGGGATGTCGTAGTCAAACCAAGGAGTTCTCACCATGCGGGTGCCGATATCGTCCTCTGTGCCCAGTGCACCCTCTATCATACAGCCCACACAGTCCACCATGCGCAGCTTGATATTTGCCTCTTTATTGATGGAAACCTCAATTGCCTCGTTGGGCACAAAATTGGGCTGGGTCGTCATAATCGTCCTGCCTGCGCCGCTTTGAGGCATCTCATCGATCACCCGTTCCCGCTCGCTATAGTCCTCAATTTTGGGCAATATGAGCAGATCCATAAACTTCTTAATAAAGGTAGACTTTCCCGTCCGTACTGGGCCTACTACGCCAATATAGACGTCTCCCTTTGTGCGCCTTGTAATATCTTTATAAATATCATAAGCTTGCATAAAATAACCTCCCACAGATATGATACATTTGATATTTATTAGCAGTATCCTACAAGGGCTTTGTTCGCAAGCCTTTGTGCTAATACTTCACAATACCAGTAAATATATATGTGGAAGGTTTGCTATTCATTCTACATTTTATGGTGAGAATTCATTTTTTTCGCGCCGCCCTTTGCGGCACACATCCGCTTTTCAGCCTTGCGAGTTCCCGCTTTGGGTCTCCTCGTCTTTCTTGATCTTTTTAGCCGGCGCATCCAGCGTGCTCTCTGTCTTGTTGATCAGCCGGACGATGTTACTTCGGTGCTGGAAGACGATCATGGCTGTCAAAATCACCACCGCGCCGATGATCCCCCACTGCCCCCAGCGAAATACAAATGTGACGATCAATAGCAGGGTAACGCCAATGAGCGAGCAGGCCGAAACCACTTTGGTGATGGCGATGAGTATAATGGCAATGCCTCCGCAAATCGCCGCCTCTACCGGCACCAGCACCAACACTGCTCCCAGCGTGGCTGCAACCCCTTTGCCCCCCTTGAAGCGGAAAAAGATTGGCCAGTTGTGCCCGATCACCACCAGAATCGCCCCGATGTACATGCCCCAAAGCCCGCCGATGAGTTTCGCTATCAGCACCGCGCCTGCGCCTTTTATGCCGTCGCACAAAAAGGTCAAAATCCCCAGTTTGGGGCCATAGGTGCGAAACATATTGGTCGCCCCAGCATTGCCGCTGCCGTAATTGCGCACATCATCGTGCTTGATAAAGTGGGAAAAAATGGAGGCAAACGAAATGCTCCCTATCAAATACGCCACAATTCCACTTACTACAACTAATAAAATCTCTCGTTCCATCGTCAAAGCCCCTCTTTACTTTCATTTCTCTCTCGGATAAAAAGCTTGATCGGCGTACCCTCAAAATCGAATGTCTTTCTCAAGTAGTTTTCCAAATAACGCTTGTATGAAAAGTGCATGAGCGTCCCATCGTTGACAAAGATCACAAAGGCCGGTGGACACACCGCCACTTGGGTAGCGTAAAAGAGTTTGAGCCGTCTCCCCTTGTCAGAAGGGGGCGGCGAAGCCAGTGTAGCCTCTCGAATGCAGTCGTTCAGCAATCCAGTGGTAATCCTCCTGCCCGCATTTTCCACCACTTTGTGGATCAGCGGAAACAGTTTATCCACCCG
>CAJJPW010000281.1 GCA_905193725.1 uncultured Eubacteriales bacterium | reverse complement strand
CCGCCAGAGGCGGATGATCTCGTCATTTTTTTGATGGGCTCTACTGGCCGCATATGCCCCAATGGCTGCATCGTAATTTCGATCTTCCAGGTAGGAAACAGCCTGCTGATAATAGCTCTCGCCCATGGTGTTTTGGGTAGCTAAAAGCCGATCCGCGCTGTCGCTGTAATCGCCCAGCTCGGCAAATATCTCAATGGCCTCCTCATAACTGCCTGCATCCCCCAAAGCGGCCGCTTTTTGATACTTCGTCTCCAGCACTTTATCCGCGCTGTCGCGATACCCCCCTAGCCAGGTAAAGAGGGAAATCGCCTCGTCGTAGTTGCCTTGTTCCACCCGCGTCATGGCCTGGTCATACCTGATTTCATTGATCTGAACCTGGCTGTCCCCATAGCCATCCAGCTGGGTAAATATGGCGATGGCCTCCTCATAGCTGCCCGCCTCCTTTAACGCCACAGCCTTTTGGTATTGGGCCGCAAGGATCTGCTCGCCGCTGTCCCCATAGCCATTCAGCTGGGTAAACATGGCGATGGCCTCGTCGTACTTGCCCTGTTCCAAGAGCCCTTTGGCCTCCCCGTATTGGCCGTTGGGAATGATCACCGATGTGAGGATGATGAGAAAGACGATGAGCGCCAGGGCGATAGGGCCGATAATTAGAGCCAGTTTTTTGATTCTCTTTTTGCGCTTCTCCTCGGCAATCCGCTGCTCCTCGGCCTGTTTTTCCCGCTGGATGCGCAGCTGCTCCTCGGCCTGACGCTCCGCCTCGATGCGGGCCTGCTCTGCCTGTGCATCGCACTCCTGCGCCTGGGCGTCTGCATCCCGGTAACCTGTCGCCTTGCGGAAGGCCTCTGCCGCCTCCTGATATCTCTTCTCCGAATTGGCAATGGATTTTACCTTTTCTCCATAGATGTAAAAGCACTCCTGTGCCTGCTCTTTGGCGTCTCGAAAGCCGGCAATGCTCTGGAAGAGCTCTGCCGCCTGGGTGTAATCGCTGTTGGCTACCCCAAAGCCGTAAGCATACTCCTTTTCCCGGGATTTGAGATCCATGGCCTTCGCATATACGATGGCCCGCTGGTAGTCCTCCCAGCGCTGCCTCTCCTGGGCAGAGGCAAACCGTAGCGCCTTTTGATAATCCGGATCCTCCGTTAAATATTGGTCGGTTTGTACCAATTGCTCTTCTTTTTGTACATTGCGCTTGGCCATCAACTTGCCCAAGTAGGCCTCGGCGCATTTGGGGTTGATATCCAAAACACGGTCAAAGTACTCGTCGGCGCTCTGCCAGTCCCCATCCTCTAAAAAGAGCTTGCCACGCTCCAAAAGGGAATCAGCCCCGGGCACGGCGGCAGCCGGAGTGGCGTTTTGGGAACTTTGCGGCTGCTCCTTTTCGCCTTCTAAAACCTTTTGGATGCCGTGAATCAAATCCTGAAGAAAGCCGATTTTGCTCATATCCAGACTTTGGAGCATGGAGAGTTCGTCTGGCAGGTCGTAGGGATCCATATCCCGATAGCAGGGGATGAGCAGGCGGTTTTTGTCCTGCTTCATCAAAGTGAGATAGCGGCTCCACTCGTTTTTCACCCAAACTGCATTGAAATTCTCGGCGCTTGTGCCCACCACCAACATCACTTTGGCAGAGTGAAGCGCGGCGAAGATATACGGCTCATACTGCTGGCCCAGTTTTCCCTCTAAGGTAATGCGGCTAAAAAATACTTTGAACCCCTCTTCGGTTAGCTCATAGTAGATGTCCTGGGCGATGGCGCTGTCCTTGGTTCTGGCGCCTGATTCGCTGGTCTCCTTATAGCAGATGAACACGTCATAGGGCTCTTCCTTTGCGGAAATGGCCAAGATATCCCGTTGAATCTGGGCGATGCGCTGGGCCTCCTTCTCATAGAGACTGCGGGTATTGCTATCCGGCGCGTTTTCCAGCGCGGCAAGGTAGTCTGCATCCGAAAGAATGCTCTCGAGCTGCACCCGATGGCAGGTGGGAATGCGCTCATGGGTCGCTGGGTCCTCCACATATTCTATGCCATAGCGGGAGAGAACGACGCCAAAGTGCGCCTCGGCATCTTGGTTATCTTCGTTTAAGATGCGCTCGTATGCTAAGATCGCCCGATCAAATTCCCCCTGCTGCCGGAGGTAGTTCGCCCGATTAAAGGCGTTTATGCGCACGTCGTCATCCATTTTGGGCAGCGTTTGCCGCGAGCCACAGTATTCACATACTGCGATATTTTCCCCTGGCTGTACGGCTAGGTCGCCGCCGCACATCTTGCACTTTAAAATTGCCATATCGTTCCTTCCTCCTCGTGATACGCCCGGTATTATGAAAATGATTCGTCCATTCATATAGCTCAGATGTTGATAGAAAGGCAAGCTTAAAAAATGCCTGTAGATGCATTAAAATCAACTATATTCTACAGAAAAACGACAGTATTTGCAAGAGAATTTAGTCGAAATAGTTAAAAATTAACAATTACTGTAAAAACGTGTGAAAAAGCATGGCGATGTGTTTTTGAGGGAAATAAAGCATTTCTGGATCCACTGCCAGGAGGAAAAACTACTGGGGTCATTTTTGCCGCAGAATGAGATTGGGGGGCAGTGAGTGCGAAAGGCGAGGAGGGCTGGCGAGAAAGTATATGATATAAAGATACGGGGATAGAGAAAAAGCAGGAGCACAAAGGGGTAGAGACATTGCCATGCTGAAGAGAGAAAATATCATATTTGAGTTCCAAAATAAAATGAGAGAAGAGAAAATAGACAGGGCGGGGCCTCAAAACGAGAGAAAAACCGCCCGATGGAATCATTTCTTATATGCGAAAAGAAATACCTACCTGCAAAGGAGAAAAGGATCAGCTCATCTGGAGTGGCAAGAGAGTCTCGCATTTTCCAACTTCCTCTCCTTTGCAGCCTCATGGAGCGCGGCGGGAATGGACGTGCGCATGATGGTGGAGATGTACTGTACGGTTTGATCCCGGTGGCGCACCGAGCGGTTTGTAATCCAATTCATCAAAATGCCGGCGATTGCCTCGGTGTAAAATTGACCGAGGAACGTTTTAAAATCCTCTGACACACAGAGCTGCTCGATACTCTCTGCTTTGTCTATAATGGAGCGACTGATGCC
>CAJJPW010000280.1 GCA_905193725.1 uncultured Eubacteriales bacterium | reverse complement strand
TGCTGAATGCACGTCAGGTAATCGGTGGTGTAAAAGATCTCCTCTGGCACATCAGAGCCGTCTTTTTCACCTGCTGGCAGGTCCATTGCCATAAACCCAGTTCGGCTCTTTTCGTTGAGGGAGTTTTCAAAGAGGAGAGCCCCTTCTTCCCAGCGGGAGTGCACGTTCATCTTCTCTGTCTCATTTCCCTCGCCCATCACAAAGCCTGTCAAAAATGACAATCCAAATTTCTGTGGCCTTTGGCTGGTGTTTTGGAGCGAGAGCCAAAACAGTTTCACAGGATCTTCCAGGGGAACCCAGACATGCAATTGACAGGCGATCTCTCCCTCATAGGCTATCGTCATGACTCCATTTTGCAGCTGGCATGTTCCCCCTTGTCTTGGAATATTTCCTCCATAGACCACTTTTCTTCCCTGCTCGGTGTCCAAAAAAATCATCTCGGATGGCGTCTCCAGCACTCCCCCTTGAGGGGCATAAGGGGTGATCCGCTGCATTCTGGCATTTTCTAAAAACGTATAGGAGAACCCGGAAAGGCTTACCACTGTGCCAATCTTCCCATTGCCCATCACATACGACCAAGGCCCGGGCAAATAGCCATTTGGCCGCACTACGTATCCCTTTCCGTCTGGAGTAAAACCACCCCAGCCACTGTCAAATACCAGCGCTGTATTCTTGTCGTTTTTCCCTTGGCCCGCGCTCTTTGGGGTTAGCAGTGTCTTTGCCCTTTGGTCAGTGCCTAATTTGCACTTCCTTCCCTTGGGCAATTCCCAGGCGTATTCCCCGCCCAGCGAGAGAGCAGCAACAGCGCTGAGCAGAGCCGCCAGTGGTTCTTCCATTTCCTGCCCCACAAAGTGCTTGGCCTGGGGGAGCAGGGCCTTTGCCCGTTCCACTGCCTCCTTTGCTCCCTCTACAATCACTGCCACTTCCAGCGCAAGGCCCTTTTCCTTTAAGTAGCGAATCCATTTTTCCATTCTTTCTAAGTTGACCAGATCTATTTCGGCCTTAACCCACAGCAGCAGGAGAGGAACATCCCCAGAGATGCCCTGCTCCCAGAGTTTTTGCCGAGGCCAAGTGTTTTTTTCACCCCTCTTCTTCCAGGGGCACTGCCGGCCCAAGCAATGAGTTATGAGGCAAGAGGCCAGCTCATCGGCTCCCCGCATATCCCTCAGGTGAATATCTGGCTCCAATGCGCTAATCTGTGCAGACCACCCCGCACTCCTCATCTCCTTTTTGGCCTGCCCCGGTGTTTGAATGGCCGCAAACGCCTGCTCCACTTGCTGTCTGCTCCCCGCCGCCATCACAAAGGCCAGCTTTACCCGCTGTTTTGGCGGAATAGATACCCTCATGTGGAATGCTCCGCAGGGGCTTAGCACATCATCCTGCCCCCCTTTCCAGCAGAATTGATCTGCCTGCAAAATGGAATCCGCCTGCTGAAATAAAGTGAGTCTGCTGGTCTCCATCTCCAAAAATTCCGTCTCTCCCAGTAGCTTGATACCCAAATAAAATGCCTGTTCCCCTTGGTGAGCCGGCCTTTTTTTCACCCAAATGGTACTGCTTTGCTCATCAATGCTGGTGGTGCACATCAGCTCATGAAAGGCGGGGTGGGAGGTGAAATCTCGCGCCGGCACCATAATGGGACGCAAGGCGCTCACTACCTCCACCTGTTGGCTTTGATCTGTCATATTTTGTATCACCACTCGTTTGACCACTGCCTCTTTTTCTCCGGCAATGCCAATCTCGTACCGCACCTTTAGGCTTTCTCCCCTTTGCACGTATACCGCTCTGTTGGGAGAATAGTAGACTCCATCCATCTGCACACTGCCATCGTGCACCCCAAACAGGTGGGTCTCTTGGGATTCCATCCCTCTGATCCAGAGCATATCTCCCTCTCTGGGCAGCAGATCTGTCCAGCAAGTCATGGTCAGAGCCCGATTCTCCCATTCTATGGAGGAAACACCGTATTGATCCACTGCCATATGCAGCCTTCCCCTTCCCATGATGTGGAGTTGAGGTAGACCACAGGATACCTTGGGACTGTATTCCCAGCGCTCACTTTCCCGGCCGAGCATACCCGGTAACAGTTTATCTGCAAATGTCTGCCCTCTTTTTTGCCTTTTCTTTTCTGTCAACAAGAATTCCACCGCCTCTACACAGCTGTTTTGGTGAAATAGCTCCACCAAAATATTTTCGTGTAATTGGTTACACAGTCCACAGAGCATCATCCCCTGATGGTGGGTCATGTAACTTTTCACCACTCGAAACGGCTTTTTGCCGATTCTCTCCTTTGTAAGGTCCACCGCCTCAAAAAAACCGTATTTTCCCATGGCTTCTACGCTCTTCAGCGCTTTTAGGTTTGCTATCGCCCGCTCTGGCGCCACCATGAGGCTTAGCCCGGTGGCATAGGGCGCAATCACGCTGTTTTTCTGCATGCCCGGCTTTAGCGCCACTTGCGGCGCACCAAACGCCTGATATTGATAGTTCAGCTGGCCGTCAAAGCCAAAGTACTGGGATTCCGACACCCCAAATGGCATGTTTCTCAAATGCCCATAGATCCTCTGGGCGGTCAGCATTCCCTCATAGGTCTGATCCAAAAGGCTTCCTGGATAGCTTTTCATGAGCAATGCTGGCATTAGATACTCAAACATCGTCCCCGTCCAGGAGAGCAAAGTGGGGGTTTTGTGGATCACCACTTGGGGCCTGCCTAAGGCAAACCAGTGCTCTAGAGGGAGCTGGTGTTTCATGATTCCCACAAGACTGGCGTGTCTGGATTCTGAACACAGCAGGTCATAGTAATATTCGCTGAGCTTTTCCCTCTCCACATCGTATCCAATGTGCATTAGATCTCTCTTTTTATCGTAAAAGGGTGTAAAGTCCATCTGCTGGTACTCCCTCACAAACTCCTCTTTGAGCTGGGCCATTTGCGCATTTAGATCCATCAGGCTTTGATGGGTGCGCCTGAGCATTGGCATCAGGTCCTCCATCGCTATAGAATCTTGCGTCTCATCTGGCTTCTGTAGAAGCGTTGCTCCAGCACGGTTTTCCCGTGTTTGCAGTATTTTTTGAATACTTGGATACTCGGATAAAAACTCCTCCAGGGAGATGGTATTGCAATATAA
>CAJJPW010000279.1 GCA_905193725.1 uncultured Eubacteriales bacterium | reverse complement strand
ACCTTCTCCCGTTGGCTGTACACCTCCAGCCGCTGATGGTTCTTCTCGTCCAATGGTTGCCGGAGCACAAATCCGATGCTGACGATCATAAACACCATAGGCAGCCCAGTCATGAGAGAGCGAATCAGCCGTGGAATCTCTGACCCTACCGGGTAGCTGGGCACTACAAAACTCCAAATTCCCAAAATACAGAGCATGATGATGCCGCTGATCAAAAAAGCGGTCGTCCTCAACACTGCTGTATTTTCCCAGAGCTCTTTATCTTCCAGCTCCTCTTCCATCAGCCGTGCCACCAGCTTGAAGTCCTCGTTGAGCCGTGTCATCACCGTGTACATGGCAGCGAGCCCAAAGGCCCATAGCAGAGACCACAAAACGGTGGACAAAAAGCTCTCTGTGCGAAAGAGCATCACCAGAGATACGATAAACGCCACCGCCCCTGTGATGAAAAAGCCAAGGCGCACCCCAAAGGCCTTTCCCCTAAGCAGCCGGTAAAACAAAAATACCGCTCCATATACCAGCATCACCCAAGCCACAATCATCCCATACATGGATAATTGCATTTCGCCAGGAAAAAAGCACATGTAGCAGATGTACATCATCACACCCAAATACAGGGCAATATAGGAATATAGCGCCATGTTGGAATAGATGGCGTAAGAAGACATGCTCTTTTTCCTCTTCTCATAGATGGGATAGGATTTTTGAGGATGGTATACTTCGCTCTGTCCTGCCATGTTGAGCATCCCGCCCGCAAAGTACAGAATGGGGATGAGTACTGCAAAAAAGGTGGGAATGGATGCCCCACAAAGGTATATGCAGATGGCCGTAAACAGCAGATGTATGACTACCACCGCAAATATCTTTTCTCGTTTGTAGCTCATCTTTTTTTGGACAATATCATCTAGTACCATATCCCTTGCAAAGACCAGCAGGATCACAGATATCACTAACAGGGATTTTAGGCTCCTCATCACCACAGGATAGATGAATATTAAAATACACCCCATAGATACGCCACATACAACAAGGCCTGTGGCGATCAATCTCACCGGCTTTGTGAACCTTATGCTATGAAAGTTGAGACGGGCGTATAGCATCCATATGGCCATAAACAGATAAAAAGCGCCCCCAAACACCGGATTTTCTATGACAAGCTGCCCTAGCAACATGCTGACAATCAATTGCAAAAGACTTGCTGCTTGGCTAGCCGGGCCAATTTTCACCACTCGCTCATACAGCATTCCTCTTTTTGCCTCGTTTCCCATGATCTCTCCCCAGTTTCCACCATCTATTCTTTCCATTCGACAGATTGTATTAAGTTATTATATCAACCCAGCAAAAGTTTGTACACTGTCAATTTACCCTTCTCTTGAGATGACCACCTGTACTCTGTGAGACAAACCATCGTCTTTGAGGCGAATTTCTCTCACTCTATTTCCATCTACCCATATCATCTGTTTTATCCCCCCCTTTCCTCCATCTTCTATGGAAGGATCCAGCGGTTCTTCCCACAAATCCACTTCTATGTGGTAGAGGGCTTTGCCGTGACGGTAGTCAATGGTGTAGGGAAAGGCCTCCGCAGGCAAACATGGCAAAATGCTCAAAAGGTCTCCCTCTTTCCAAAATCCCAACACATACTCCAAAACTACTTTGTACATCCAAGCGCCGCTGCCTGTATACCATGTCCAGCCGGCTCTTCCCCTGTGGTGGGCGGAGGCATAGACGTCTGCCGCCATGCAATAGGGCTCACCGGCGTATTTTTGGGCGAGCAGGTACCGCTGGGTGCGGACAATGGGATTTAGCAAATTCATCACCTCATAGGCTTTGTCTTTCTCCCCCAGCAGACACAGGGCCGCTAGCCCCCAAATAGCCCCATGGGTGTACTGCCCTCCATTTTCCCGCACACCCGGTATGTATCCGCGAATATATCCAGGGTCGTTTCCCCGTCCGTCAAAGGGCGGTGTCAGCAGAGAAAATACGCCGCTATCCCTATCTAACAATTTGCTGATGGCGCTATCCATCGCCTTTTTGCGGCGATCTTTGCCAGCCACACCGCTGATCACGCTCCAAGCTTGGCTGATCAGGTCGATTTGGCACTCCTGATTTTTCTCGCTCCCCAAAGGACTTCCATCGTCAAAAAATGCCCGAAGGTACCATTCCCCGTCCCATGCCATTTGGTTTAGAGTCTCTTTGAGTTTTTCTGCCATATTGCGATATTTGACGCTTTGTGCCATTTCCCCCTTGTACTCCAGCAGCCGGCTCCAGCGTTTTGCAATGTGCACTAGAAAAAATCCCAGCCATACGCTTTGGCCCTGTCCTTTTGCTCCTACCTGGTCCATTCCGTCATTCCAATCTCCCCGACCCATTTTGGGAAGCCCCAGCTCCCCCAAATTCCACGATCTGTGCAGTGCCCGTTGGATGTGCTGCTGGAGGGTCTCGGTCATTTCTCCCACATCAAAGGAGGCATATAGATCCTGCTGTCCCTGGGGAATTTCCTGGGAAATGAGATAGGGAACCTGCTCCTGCAAAATAGACCAGTCCGCTGTAATCCGCAAATACTCTAGGGTAACATAGGGCAAAAACAGCAAGTCGTCGCGAATCGCTGTGCGTACCCCCTTTGCCGGCTGATGCCACCAGTGGAGCACATCTCCCTCCACAAATTGATGGGCAGCACAGTCCAAAATATGGCTGCGGACCAGCTGGGGATCGCTGTAGATGAGGGCCAACATGTCCTGTAATTGATCTCGAAAACCAATGGCCCCGCCGGACTGGAAATACCCCGTCTTCGTAAGCCATCTGGAGACCCTCACTTGGTACAGTAGCCAGTGGTTGAACAGGATATCCAGCGCTTTATTGGGGGTTTGGATGGAAAGCACGCCGTTTTGTCGCTCTACGGTCTGCTGCAAGTGGTTTATGCACTTTGGGCAGACCTCTGGCTCCTGGCTGTTTTGCTGCCGGTAGCGGTGCAAAAGTGCAATCGCCTCGTCACTGTTTTTCTCTGCTCCCAGGCATAAAAACACAGAGGTCCCTTCTCCCGGCTTTAGCGCCCAAGTTTTTTGGAGCATGCCCATAAAATTGCCACCATTTCCCGGGGAACCACCAGATTAGCCCCCACC
>CAJJPW010000278.1 GCA_905193725.1 uncultured Eubacteriales bacterium | reverse complement strand
CCAGCCGGAGGCTTCCGGCAAGATCCAGACCAACCTCCTGCTGGGCGCAGCTCTGGCCGAAGGTACTGCCATCTTCGGCTTCGTCGTTGCTCTGCTTATCATCCTGTTCCTGGGTTGATCACGGAGGCATGACGAATGCTGACTCTGAATCTGAACCTTCTGTATACAGTCGTCAACATTCTGGTTCTGTTTTTGCTGCTGCGCAAGTTCCTGTACAAGCCTGTCATGAACATCATCGCGCAGCGCCAGAAGCAGGTGGATGACGCTCTGGAGGCCAGAGAGCTCATCAAGGGGACGGTTCTGCAAAACAGCGCATACACAGCCAAAGAGGCTTTGGCCGAGCTGGCAGAGGCGGTAAATGCCCAGGCGGTACAGTCCATTGGCAGAAAATTTGTCCTGTACCGCCCCTCACAAAAAAATCCCAAAATTGAATTGTAATGATATCGTCATTCATCCAAAGAGCAGGTGTGAACGGTTTTACCATTCCCCTGCTCTTTTCACTGTGAAACCCCAGGACTTATTCCAAAGTGCCTTCTATTTTTCAGGTTGCCTTTCCACCCCTGCTGGGCTTTTATTGCAAGCTTTCAGCATATAGCGCAACACTTACTTTTCCCTTGGGTTTTGGTTTTATCTTTTTTTCATCGTCTCACTGGATTTTAGGAACTCTCACATCCAAATAGGGATAGTTTTTGTCCCTGCCATTCTCAATAAGTATTTTATTTTAGCTTGGCAATCACTTCCTTGAGTCTCTTTTTCTGCTCCCCATTGAGCATGGGGCCTACTGTACTCACAAATTGGCGCAGGCTTTCTGCATCCATCATGCCATTTTGTTTGGCTTTTTTCAGTTCACTGAGCAGCTCCCCTTCGCTCTTTTTGCTGTACTGATCCACCTGCTTTTTAATCTCTTTAGCCGCTTCCTCCTGGTCTTTGGGGATATCTTCCGCTACAAAATCCTGTATCTTTTTATTTTTCATCATACTTCTCAAATCTTTTCCCATATAAAAACCTCATTTCTCAATCAGATAAATCAATCTATTTCATATATATGAACCTGGCCATGTTTTGTGCCACTGACGTCCTTTGTTCGTGTCTAAAACAGAGAAGCCAAAGTGTTTTGAACTGGTTGATTCACATTTCGCTTTTATTTTGCATAATATGATTTAAGGGAATGCTGCCAATGGCCAGCTCTCCATTTGCCAAAGAAACTATGAGCAATGAAACAGGAAGGGAAAGAATATGATGTACCAAAATAATAACATGCCTCCCAAACAGGCGATTAAAGGGCCGGTGGAGTCCCCACCTAAATACCGGCACAATGCGTTTTCTCCAGAATTCTCTGTATTGCTTGCACTGACATTAAAAGACGGCTTTTGCAATAAGACGGCTTTTAGCCTGCTTCGAGATGCCTATCCCTATGTCTCTAGTCATGATCAAGAAAAGATATTGCGTCTTTTAACGTATAACAACATGGTAAATCAGATCACAAATGCGCCGCAAAGTGTTTATACCTATAAAAATATCCAGACAAACAGACCACTTACTCCCAAAGAGCGCCTGCTCCGCCTGTTGAGTGTGCTCAAGCGGTATGGTGGTATGCAAAGCCAGCGCATCTTTCAAAATATGCAGCGTTCCATTCAACTCAATGACAACATTTCCCACGTGGTAGATCAGTTTACAGGGCATTCCCACTCAAATGTTTACGACATTCTCTCCACGTTAAACGGCTATGTGCCTGGCCGGGATGTGACCAATTTAAGTCACGCTCCTGAGATGATGGAAATGGTGCACCTGCTCAACAACACTAGTAACAATCAGGATAATATGGAGTCCATTCAATCCATGTTAGAACATAAACCGCTGCACAGGGAAAGCCCGGAGGAAGCCCCTCCTCAAGCGCCTCCCGCAGAAGGCAACGGCATGGGAAATATGGCAAACATGCTGAATATGATGAACATGATGAGTGGCGGGCAGGCGGCGCTCCCGGTGGCATGGGCAATCTAGCTGGCATTATGAGTATGATGAATATGTTAAATGGCGGCAAAGGCGGCGCTCCCGGTGGCATGGGCAATCTAGCGAATATGATGAACATGATGAATATGATGAATGGCAATCATAGTTCTGCCGGTGGCGATGAGGATCTTTCCGATATCATGAATCTATTGGAGGATAACGGCCCATCTGACCACAAAGACGAGTAATTCCCCCTCTTATCAAACAAACCAAAAAGTGCCTTAAATGAGAAAAACTCTATGGAAATGTGGCATTTCCATAGAGTTTTTTATGGCAATCAAAACCACCGCTCTATGCCCATTGCTTGCACAGAGCATTTGATCATTTTAGGTTAATCTCCAAATACGCCCGCCAATTCCTCCTGACAGATGGGCGTAATGCCATGTTGGTTGAGCACTTCTACCGCTTTGGCATTGTCTGTCACACGGAAAATCATATAAGCGCTGTCTTTTTTTCTGGATAAAAACGCATAGGTATATTCTAGATTCACGCCACCTTCTCCCAGCGCATCCAGTATCTTCACCAAACTGCCTGGCTTGTCGGGAATCTCCACTGCCAATACCTTGGTGACAGAGCAGATGTAGCCCTCCTCTTTGAGCATACACACCGTTTTATAAGAATCGTCTACGATAACCCGCAAAATGCCAAAGTCCTGTGTGTCCGCAATGGATAGGGCTCGCAGGTCGATGTTGTTCTTTTCTAAAAGTTTGGTAAATTCCGCTAACTGGCCGGGTTTATTCTCCACAAACACGGAGATCTGCTTGACAGTCATAACGCTTTGCTCCTTTCTACTCCATTAGTACAGCTTGCGCTTGTCGATGACGCGGATAGCCTTTCCTTCACTGCGTGCAATCGATTTTGGGGAAACAAGATGCACCTGCACGAAAATGCCGAGCATCGCTTTGAGCGCGGCGACAAGGCTCTTCTCGCGCTGCGTGATCTCAGCCAGCGAGTCGGAAAAGTGCTCCGACGTCATCTCGACGAGCACATCGAGCGTGTCGGAGTTGTTGACGCGGTCGACGATGATCTGATAGTTTGCGGCATAGCCCTGCTCGATGAGGACGGTCTCAATCTGCGACGGGAAGACGTTGACGCCCTTGACGATCAGCATATCGTCGCTGCGGC
>CAJJPW010000277.1 GCA_905193725.1 uncultured Eubacteriales bacterium | reverse complement strand
ATCGGTGTCTCACCTTTCTTCTGTCTTCCTTTTTTGGGACATCACTCAGCATTTCCACTCATTTGATTGTCCTTCGGTTTTCTCATTCATTGTCTTTGACTTTCTTTGACTTTAATTATATTATACACCTACTTCTCAGTTTGTCAATACTTTTTTTTCATTTTTTTAAAAATTTTTAAGAGAATTTTTTCATTAAAAATCGCCCCCACTTGTCCCCCATTTTTAGCTCATTTTCCTGAAAATAAGCTACCAGAATACCCTCTTTTTCTCTTACCCTTACTCTACAAAATACATTTTCTCACTATGCTCTTTCATTTTCTATCCCATTCCGTGCCGTTTATATATGAAATAACCATTCGTTTCTTTTCTTTATACTCGCTTATCCACAGTTTTAAATTACTTTATCCACAATCTCACACCGTAAAATCCCCATAATTCTCTATCATCAATCATCATATACCACCGTTCCACAATTTTTGCATATTTTATCCACAGAGTTATCCCCAACATGTGCATAAGCTCTTATGACATTTTTATGCAATTTCTCTTCAAATCATGTTATAGTAGATCTACCTATATTTTATGGTGGCTCTTTTTTCTATCCACGTTCTATTTGTGATGTATACTTGTGTGACGCGCATCCCGCTCGCTTTTTTTCCCTACCACTAGCGTGCAATATGTAAATAGCGCCACAATTGTAATCACAGCACCTACAATAACTCCAGCCCAGAACATCTTCCCACTTCCTCTCCAGGACTCCTTTAATAATATGATATGGTTTTCGTTCTGAGATGTTTCCGGTGTGCTCTTGACTTTTTTGATTCCATGCCACAAAATAAGGTTATATTTTGTATGAGGTGAAAAAAATGTTTGAATATAAGCCAAAGGGCGTCTGTTCACGGCGCATTGACATTGAGCTGGAAGACGGCATCATCAAGGATATTGCCATCAAAGGCGGATGCGACGGCAATTTAAAGGGAATCTGCGCTTTAGTCAAAGGCCAGCCTGCTAAAACAGTGATCGAGCAGCTTCGTGGAATTCGCTGCGGTTTTAAAAATACCTCCTGCCCTGATCAGCTTTCTATTGCTCTGGAACAGGCGCTTGCAGAGGAGTCTGCATAAGCTCTTTTCATTTTAAAAAAATACAAACTCCACAGAGAGGAGCACAGCATATGGATATCAACAAGGTGCTTTCTGAAATAGACGAGTCCTATCATAATAGAAGAACACGAGATACAGAGGAGCTGATCCTCAAGCGGGCCGAACAAATTCGGCAGGAATATGGAGAGGATCATGTGAATTATGCAGTGATTCTCAGCGAGCTGAGCGCGCTGTATCGGGGGACCAGCCAGTTTGACAAGGCCAAAAAAATATTTCTCCAGGTTAATCACATCTTAGAAAAGGTTGTCGGCAAACAGCATCCAGATTACGCCACCGCCATCAACAACTTAGCCGGTCTCTATCGACTCACAGGCGACTATCAGGAGGCACTGCGCCTTTTTGAGGAGTCCATACAAATCTATGAAAAGACCATTGGCAAGGAGCATTATCTCTATGCCAGCGCACTCAACAATTTGGGGCTATTGTATCAGGATATGGGCGAATACCAAAAAGCCATTTCCCTCCATGAGCAGGGCCTTGCCATCATCAAGCGTCTGGATGATCAGAGCATGGAGTATGCTACCTCACTCAACAATTTGGCCAGCGCCTACCGAGCAGTTGGTCAGTATCACGAGGCGGAGCAGATGCTGCAAAAGGCCTTGGACTTTTACGCCCACCTCACAAGCAAGCAGCATCCCATCTATGCCAGTGCCCTTAACAACTTGGCCTCTCTCTATTACTCCCAGGGCAACTATACCCAAGCGCTCTTTTGCTACGAGCAGGCGTTTGAAATACTAAAAAACGCCTATGGTCTTGTCCACAAGGATGTGGGCACAGCCGCACAAAACCTGGCTCTCACCTATGAGCAGCTCCACCACGAGAAAGAAGCGGCCCAATACCAAGCAATGGCTTCGTCCATCTTCCAAAAGGTCTTTCCCAGTACTCAGGGCTGAGCTTTTCGATTACTTGTGGTGAAACGGGGTATGTATAAAGTAACCACATTGTACGCAAAGGAGCTCATATGCAAGGTTTACCACTTTCCCAAGAGTATTTTTTTCAGGTAGGTCTGCCGGAAATACAGCGTCAATATCCAGATTATGCCTCTCGCATGGCCGCAGGGTTGGTAGGCGATGGCTCAGAGTGTTTTTCTTTCGACGATCAGACCTCCCAAGACCACGACTGGGGCCCTTCCTTCCAAATTTGGCTCACCCCAGAGGATTACGAAGCGTTTGGCGTGCAGTTGCAGCAGCTTTATCAATCCCTCCCCGGGGAGTTTTTGGGATATCCCGCTAGAATCATCAGCGATTACGGTTCGGGGCGCGTGGGAGTTTTTGAAATTGGCACATTTTACAGCCAATTTATCGGGTATCGCCGTCCCCCTAAGACCATAGAGGAGTGGCGTAGATTGCCGGAGATTAACTTGGCAGCTGCCACCAATGGCAAAGTCTTTTACGATCCTGTGGGAAAATTTACAGCCTTTCGTCAGGAACTACTTGCCTATTATCCTGAGGACGTGCGCCTCAAAAAATTGGCCGCTCGAGCTATGACAGTTGCCCAGTCTGGCCAATACAACTTTTTGCGGTGTGCCAGACGCAGCGAGTGGGTTGCAGCCTCCTATGCAGAGGCGGAGTTTATGGAAAAATCCATCTCTATGATCTTCTTGCTCAATAAACGATACCGGCCGTTTTATAAATGGATGCATCGTGCGCTCAAAGCCCTCCCCATTTTAGGAGCAGAAGCGCATCAGATGCTGATGGATTTGTGTCAGCTGTCCATCCACGAATATCAAAAAAAGAACAATATCATCGAAGACCTCTCTCAGAGGATCATTGGCGAACTCCATCGCCAACATTTGACTAGCTCAAACAGCGATTTCCTGCTGGCCAAAACGAAGGACTATGCGTACATTCTCACGCTGCGGGATCCGTCCGGAAAGCCGCGCTATCTGCCGCAGGACCGGGAGGCGTATCTGGACGGCTGGCTGACGCACGGCTTTGACGGCGTCATCCTGATCGACGGCGCGGAGCCGAGCCCATACGG
>CAJJPW010000276.1 GCA_905193725.1 uncultured Eubacteriales bacterium | reverse complement strand
CAGGGAGGGACTTATAGTAGATGTTAACGCGAAAAGGAGAAATACGATGGATCATAGCAGAAAACCCCAAGAGGTCAGCGGCCTCTCCCATCTGGGAAATCAGACCAAATATCCCAGCGATTACGCACCACAGGTGCTAGAGACCTTTCTCAACAAACATCCGGAAAACGACTACTTCGTGAAGTTCAACTGTCCGGAGTTCACCAGCTTGTGTCCCATCACTGGGCAGCCGGATTTTGCCACCATCACCATCTCCTATGTGCCAGGGGAAAAAATGGTGGAGAGCAAGTCCTTAAAGCTATACCTGTTCAGCTTTCGCAACCATGGCGACTTTCACGAGGACTGCATCAATATCATCATGAAGGATCTGATCACATTGATGGATCCCAAGTACATTGAGGTATGGGGCAAATTCACCCCCCGCGGCGGGATATCCATCGACCCTTACGCCAACTACGGAAGGCCTGGCACTCCCTGGGAACAAGTGGCTTGGAATCGGCTGGCCAACCACGACCTCTACCCGGAGAAGGTGGACAACCGCTAAACCTCAGGTGGCGGTAACAGGCGATAGATCCCCTCTTTGCTGGCAGCATCTGCAAGGAGGGGATTTTTACAGCCAAACAGGCAAAAAATAAGACGCCTCCTTAGCGCATGAGATCCTGCGATAGAAGAAGCATCTCTAAGTTGTTCTCCGACGGGGTTTTAGGTACTTCATTCCCCCCTCCCCTCTTTTTTTGGGGGGTTAATTCATCACCACTTCATGGCGCTCCTGCCAGAACATCTGCCGGCTCTGCTCGCCAATGGCCCGGTAGTCGGCCTCATATTCTCCACTTTGCTGCATGTCCTCCAATTGCTTTCTTGCCTTCAAAAACAGGTTGATATCGTAGATCAAATCGGCGATTTTCAGCTGATCCTTTCCGTGTTGCAGTGTCCCATATATTTGCCCTTGGCCGCGCATCTTCAGATCCAACTCTGCAATCTCAAAGCCATTTTGGTGATCTTTAAAGATCTTGAGCCGGTCGTAGCTGGACATATTATCCACCACAGCATAGCACTGGGATTGTCTTTCCCCTCTGCCCACTCTGCCTCTAATCTGGTGCAGCTGGGCCAGGCCAAAGCGCTCTGCGTTTTCGATCACCATGATGGTGGCCTCTGGCACATTAATCCCCACTTCAATCACCGTAGTAGATACTAGGATGGGGGCACTGCCCTGTTTAAATCGTTCGATCACCCACTCTTTTGCATTTTGGTCCATTTTGCCGTGGAGCATCCCCACCTGCTCTTTGCCCGCGAGCTTGCACATGGCGTCGTACACCTCTTCCACGCTTTTCACATCCATCTCGCTGTTCTCCTCGATAAAGGGGCACACCATGTAGATCCTCTCCCCTTTGAGCGCCTGATCTTTTACATACTGGTACAGGTCCTTCCTCTTATAGGAGGGCACTAGATGGGTTTTAATGGGCTTTCTGCTGGCAGGCATTTCGTCCAAAATGGAGATCTGCGTCTTGCCGTACAGCGCCAACGCCAGGGATCTGGGGATGGGTGTAGCAGACATGGTAATGCTGTGAATGCCCCTCTCTCCCGCAATCAATCTGGCCCGCTGGGCCACGCCAAATTTGTGCTGCTCGTCCAGCACCACCACCCCTAGGTTTTTGAGAGGTAAATAGTTATATAACAGCGCATGGGTTCCGATGATGATGTCAATCCGGTCTAGCAGGCAATCGGTCTCCAAGTCGCTCTTTTCTCTGGAGGATAGGCTCCCCTTCACCAGGCGAATTCTAGCCTCGGGAAACACCTTTTTCGCCTCCTCAAAGTGCTGCTGCGCCAACACCTCAGTGGGTGCCATCAGCATACACTGGGCGTGACTATGCAGAGCACAAGCCATACAGAACTGGGCAATCAACGTCTTGCCACACCCCACGTCCCCTTGGATGAGCCGATTCATGGCCGAATTTCCCTTTAAATCCTCTGCGATTTCCCGGATGACCCGTTTTTGGGCTCCGGTCAAGGCAAAAGGATAGCGCCCTTCAAACTCCACAATGTTCTGCTCTTCCATGGGCAGTGGCTGCGCGGGAATGGATTTTTCCCTTTGTTCCAGCTCCAGTACAAAATAAGCAAAGTACAAAAGCTCCCGAAATGCCAGCTGCTCCCTGGCCTCTTTGGCCAGTTTCATTTCCTTAGGGCGGTGAATATTTTCATATGCCCACTTTAGGGAATTGAGGCCACAATGCTGTAAGAATCCATCGCTCAGAGGCTCTTCCCACTGCATTTCATCGAGTACTGCATTTACCGTTTTGCGCCAAACCGTCTGCCCTAGGCCGCTGGTAGTAGGGTAAAATGGCAAGATGCCCTGCATACCCGGTTTGACGATCATGGGGTTTTGCAGCTTTGCCCTGCCCTGATAGGAGTATATCTTCCCGTAAAAGGTGTATTCTCTGCCTGCGTGAATCTGCTTTGCCAAATAGGGCTGGTTAAAGTACACCACATCCATCTGCCCTGTGCTGTCTTCTACCTGAAAGGTCAAAACACTCAACTTTCCCTTTCTATGGAGCTGAGGCTGTTTTACTACTACGCCTCGCACGCTTCCTTCGGATAAAAATGCAGCATTGACAATGCTATAAACCTGCCCAATATCCGCGTATTTAAAGGGAAAGTGGTCTATCACATCCTGTGCAGTGTAGACCCCCAAATTGTGAAACAGCTGTTCTAATTTACTTCCAATGCCCTTGATCTGCTGAACTGGCGTATTGCCCTCCACACTTGCTCTCCTTTGCTCATCCATTTGTTTTATTATTTCACGTCCCTCATAAAATGTCAACGGCACCTCTTCTCTTGCGCCCCATGATCCCTTTCCATCGGAGCAAAGCGTGAGAAGATTGCTTCATCACGCCGCCTTAGAGGCGGGGAACATCGACAGCATGGCTCTATCCACGTCAAAAAAATTTCCAAAAAATTCCACAATAATCCTCTCGTTTGCGGAAAAACTAATGAGGTCAAAATTGATAGGTGATTTGTTCATCGAAAGGAGAAAATTATATGTCACAAAACAACTACAAAAATAGCTACAAAAACAGCCAAAACTCTCAGAGCCAAAACTGTGGTTCCAACAGCCAGAACTCTCAGAATTGCGGCTACAACAGCCAGAACTCTCAGAGCCAGA
>CAJJPW010000275.1 GCA_905193725.1 uncultured Eubacteriales bacterium | reverse complement strand
GGGACCGCTGGAATAATAGCTGATGTTCAGGTCAATGCCCACAGAGTCGTATAACCCAACTTTTTCCGCAAGATATTGAGGGAAGTCGTGTACCACACCGGTGCCACTGCCGGTGTTCAGTGTAACAGGAGTCTCTAGGGGTTCCAGATCCTCGATAAACGGCTTCATGGATTCTGGTATGCCCTCCATCGTGGAGGCAGAAGCCTCTGGTTCCCCGCTATTGCTGGGTGATGTCTCCGGAGTGCCTGCACATCCCGCCAAGAGCGCCAAACACAGGAGCAGAGCCAATGCAGACGCCAATACCTTTTTTCGTTCGTTCTTTTTCATTCCTATTTTTTTCCTTTCATATTATATTTTTCAGAGGATTTCCTTTGCGAAAATCCCCTAAGCCATATTTTCTCTTCCATAGATAGGTGCTTTTGCCACACCTACTCATCTGCCGCTCCAAAGTCGTCTCCCACTTCCCCATTGCAGCAGAACACCACTCTGGCTCCATTGGCCTGAGCAAAAGCCTCCTTCCAATCCGTCAAGGGGAGGATATTCTTCACAATTTTCTCCGGCTGTACCACGCCCTCTGACATCAGCTTGAGCGCTGTAACCCATGAGCTGGGTTTTTGGCTCCGCGAGCCAATCAGCGCGATCTCCCTGTGGAGCAGCTTATCGGTGGGTATTTTGTTTTCCGGCTCTTGAAACACGCCCATCTGGATAATGCGCCCTTTCTTTTGCACGATATCAAAGGCCTTTTCCAAAGCCTTTAGGCTTCCCGAGCACTCGAAAGCCGCGTTTACCCCGTTTCCATCCGTCATCTTTAGGATCGCGGCGTCCAGGGATTCCCTGCTTTGATCTACAGCGATCGCGCCAAACTGTTCGGCCAGTTCCAGCTGATGCCGATCGCTAGCCAGGCCGGTGATGATCACCTTTGCGCCCACGGCAATGCCCACTTGAGCTACCATCAGCCCGATCGCCCCTACGCCAAACACGCACATGACCTCTCCCTTTTGGATATCGGCCTTTTCTATCACCGCATGCACTCCACAGGCCAAGGGTTCGGTAAGCGCCCCCGAAAGGTAATCCACATTGTGGGGCAGCAGGTGTCCCCGGCCCTCAGGGATGGCCAAATACTGGGCGTAAGCACCGTCTTTGCTGGTCCCGATTCCCTCCCGGGAGGAGCACAAATTGTAATCCTTGGTTTTACAGTAAATGCAGTGGTTACAGGTGGAATACGCCGTCTCGCAAGTAACTCGGTCTCCCACTTTGATCCTCTTTACATCACATCCCACATCCACCACTACGCCAGAGAGCTCGTGGCCCAATACGATGGGAAATTGGGTTTTGGCATATTCCCCTTTAACTGCATGTAGATCCGTCCCACATATTCCCGCATAGGCGATTTTGATGACTACCACATCACCTTCCGCCTTTGGCACAGGACGCTCCTGCAATTCCAAATGGTTTACAGACGTCAATACCAGAGATATCATCTTCTCGTTTCCTCGCTTTTCAACAGAATATTTTAATTGTGTATTTGGAAAATTTGTTCGTAATGAATTTCTTAATTTCACAATATACTAAAAATTCCGTTTTGTCAATACCCAAAAAAATATTTTTATTTTTCCTGTAATTTTCTATATTTTTTCAAAATACCCACTTGACAATCCAAAATTATAGTGAGAAAATATGCTTAACTCCTGAATAAAATTTCACAAAGCAATGTCAAAGAATCCATGCGGCCAAGTCCGCTTGACATAATTTCATAAACGCTTCTTATGTGAAGTGCACATAGTTAAAAAGGAGGATCAAAATGAACAACACCTATACCAACGAGGAGATCCTGGCAGCTGCCAATCGGGTTCGCAAAAAAGTACTGCAGCTCACCATCGAGCGGGGAGGCTGCTATCTGGGGCAGGCCTGTTCTTCTGCCGACATTTTAGCGACCTTATACATGCGCATCATGGATCTTGCGCCCTCTGCCGGAAAGATGGATGCCGCCCCCTTCCCCGGAGTACCTGGCCCCAATAACATGAACTTTCCAAAAGGGTCTCTTTACAACGGCATCGCCGGCAAAGAGCATGACCGCTTCTTTCTCTCTCCTGCACACTATGCCGTGGTATTGTACTGCACCTTGGCTGAGGCAGGCAGAATCTCCTATAAGGCCATCGACAAGTTCAACACCGACGGCTTTAACATGGAGATGATCGGCGCCGAGCACTCTCCAGGCTTTGAAACCACCGCCGGCACCTTGGGCGTCACCATCAGCATCGCCGCAGGCACCGCCCACGCCAGAAAGCTTTCCGGCCACACCGGCAAGGTGTACGCACTCCTTTCGGACGGAGAAATCGAGGAGGGCCAGGCCTGGGAGGCCTTTCAGGCTGCCGGTTTCTATCAGCTAGACAATTTGGTAGTATACATAGATGCCAACGGCCACCAGCTGGAGGGCTATACCAAGGACGTGATGCAGCTAGAACCCCTCACAAAGCGCTTTGAAGCCTTTGGCGCCGTAGCGGTAGAGGTGGACGGTCATGACGTCCAGCAGATGGAAGCCGCTGCCCAAACACCTCATCCTGGAAAGCCTCTGGTAGTCATCTGCCGGACTTCCTGCACCCAGGGCATTCCCTTCCTGGAAAAACGGGAACCCTACCTGCACTTTATCCGCTTTAAGCCCGATGAAATCCCAGAGGCAAAGGCGTTTCTCCAACAAATGTAACTTCGCCCTCCCATCAGGGCAATCTGCCAAATTCTAATATGAAAGGAACTGCAAAATGATCATTGAAACCAATGTACATCAAAGAAAAATCATCGAGTTTGCCCAGGAACATCCTGAGCTAGTGGTTCTATCGGCGGACCTTGGCTCTTCCTGTGAAATCAAAGAGTTCAAGCAGACCTATCCCGAGCGCTACTTCTCTCTGGGCATTGCCGAACAGAACATGGTCAGCTGGGCCGCCGGTCTCGCAAGAGAGGGGTACCGGCCGTATCTCTACTCCTTTGGCGTATTTCTCTACCGGCGCGTGCTAGACCAGGTGGAAATGTCCGTGGCATACGGCAATCTGCCGGTGACGCTGGTGGGCTTTTTGCCCGGAATCATGACCCCAGGCGGCGTCACTCATCAGGCTACCAACGACGTGGCCACCTTGAGAAATCTCCCCAACATGACCATCTTGGACGTGGGAGACGCCACAG
>CAJJPW010000274.1 GCA_905193725.1 uncultured Eubacteriales bacterium | reverse complement strand
GGTGTGCGGAGAGCTCCGAGGTAAGACTAGCGGAATGCTCACCAGCCGGCCGTTTCGCAGCCCCCATCACTCCATCTCCACACCGGCACTGGTGGGGGGCGGCCCCAAATCCATGCCGGGGGAGATCAGCCTGGCCCACAACGGGGTGCTGTTTTTAGACGAACTGCCGGAGTTCAAGCGAGAGGCCCTGGAGGCCATGCGCCAGCCCCTGGAGGACGGGGTGGTGTCCATCGCCAGAGTCCACGCCAAAGTGTCCTATCCCGCCAGCTTCATGTTTGTGGCCTCTATGAATCCCTGCCCCTGTGGGTACTACGGCTCGGACGAGGGACAGTGCCAGTGCACCGCCCACCAAATCCAGAGCTATCTGGGCAGGATCTCCGCGCCGCTGCTGGATCGGATCGACCTGCACGTGGAGATGCAAAAGCCCAAGTTCCATGAGCTCACCTCCAGCCAAAAGGGGGAGTCCTCCGCCAAGGTGAAAGAGCGGGTGAACGCTGCCCGGCAAATACAGCTGGAGCGGTACCGGGATTTGCCCATCTTCTGCAACGCCCAGCTGGATACCAAGCAGATGAAGCAGTACTGCCAGGTGAGCAAGGAGTCCGAGACGCTGCTCCAGCGGGCTTTTGAGACGCTGAACTTGAGCGCCCGCTCGTACACTAGGATTTTGCTGGTGGCCAGAACCATCGCAGATCTGGCAGGGGAGGAACAGCTGCTTCCCGCCCATGTGGCAGAGGCCATCGGGTACCGGACGCTGGATCGAAAATACTGGGGCCGCAACTGACGGCATGGGGAGGAGGATTTCATGAAACTCTCTCTTTCAGAACAGGAATACTATTGGCTATGGCTATCCAGCGTCGAAGGCGTGGGAAATGTGCGGTTCTATCGGCTGCTGACGGAATTTGTGGATGCCCAGCAGGTGTTTGAGCGGGCAAGGGAGCTGGACTTTGCAGGGGCGGGCATTCCGGCCAAAGTGGCCAAACACATCATACAAAGCGCCAATCATGCCTATCTGGATGGCCTGATCTCCCAGCTGGAGGAAAGGGGAATGGGCGTGCTCACGCCTCTCTCCCAAAACTACCCCAGTGAACTGAGGGATATCCCAGAATCTCCCATCGTCCTGTATTACCTGGGAAACATCCAGCTATTGCAGGGAGAGAAGATCGCCATTGTGGGCACTCGCAAGTGCTCCCGCACCGGCAGCCGATGCGCCTATGAGGTGGCCAAAGAGCTGGCCAGCTACGACTTTTGCATCGTGTCCGGCTTGGCCCGGGGAATAGACGCCTATGCCCACCGGGGAGCCCTGGACGGGGGTGGGAAGACCATTGCCGTGCTGGGCTGTGGGGCAGATGTGATCTATCCCAGGCAAAATGAGGAGATCTACCACAGCATCGCCCAAAAGGGGCTTATCTTATCAGAGTATCTGCCCGGTTCCCTTCCTCTTCCGGGGAATTTTCCGGTGCGCAACCGGATCGTCAGCGGCCTATGCAGAGCGGTAGCCGTCATCGAGGGAGAGAGGAAAAGCGGTGCTGGCATCACTGCCCGCCAGGCGCTGGAGCAGGGCAAGGACGTTTTTGCCGTGCCAGGGGATATCTATAAAAGCCAGTCTCAACTGCCCAATTACCTCATCAAAACCGGCGCCCTTCCACTGCTGAGCGCCGAGGATATTCTGGAGTTTTACGGAGTAGAATTAAGAAGTGCAGAAAATGGGCAGGGGCTAGGTCATGAGCCCGTTCAAATAAAAGAGCTTGATTTTTTAGAAAACCAACTATATAATTTGCTATTAGCAGGGGATTTCACTTTGGAATCCATTTTGCATCAGGTAGATTGCCCGGTAAGCGATGTGACAGCAGCTCTGTCCATGCTGGAAATCAAGGGCTATATTGAGAAATTACCAGGAAAAATATATCGATTGATCAAATAAATGTTGGAGGAGTTATAGAATGGCAAATACTGCCAGTGTAAAAAAGACCGACGCTGCCTCAGGTAACACCGCAGCAGAAAAAACTGTAAAAAAATCCACGAGTACAAAAGCCGCGGCCAAGAAGACCCAGACAAAGGCTGCCGCTTCCAAATCCAAAGCTGGCGCCAAAAAGACGGTGAAACCGGCAAAGCCTTACAGCCTTGTGATCGTAGAATCCCCGGCCAAGGCAAAGACCATTGAAAAGTTTTTAGGGGCGGACTACAAAGTAGCGGCCTCTAATGGACATATTCGAGACCTGCCCAAGAGCACCATGGGCGTGGATATCGAGAACAACTTTGAACCCAAGTACATTGTGATACGGGGCAGAGCTTCTATCTTAAAAGAACTCAAGGGCTATGCCTCCAAAGCGCAAAAAGTGTATCTGGCAACCGACCCAGACCGGGAAGGGGAAGCCATCTCCTGGCACATCGCCAATTTGCTGGAACTAAAGGACGAGGACATCAACCGGATCGAGTTCAACGAGATCACCAAAAACGCCGTCTCCAATGCCATCTTACACCCTAGGGCAATCGATAAAAATAAAGTGGACGCACAACAGGCCAGAAGAGTGCTGGACCGGCTGGTGGGCTATAAGCTGAGCCCGCTGCTGTGGAAAAAGGTCAAACGGGGCCTGAGCGCCGGAAGAGTGCAGTCTGTGGCCGTGCGCATCATCTGCGATAGAGAGAAGGAAATTCGGGAGTTCAAGCCGGAGGAATTCTGGACGATCACCGCCCTGCTCAATTCGCCGGAGGGGAAAAACTTTGAGGCCAAGTTCTATGGGGACGCAAAGGCCAAGATCAAACTCTCCTGTGAGGCGGATGCCAAAAAGGTGCTGGCCGCAGTGGAGGGCCAGGACTTCCTCATCGACGAGGTGAAAAAGGGCACCAGAAAGAGAAATCCCTCGCCGCCCTTTACCACCAGTTCACTGCAACAGGATGCCTCCAGAAAGCTGGGCTTTTCCACCAAAAAGACCATGATGCTGGCCCAGGTGCTGTACGAAGGGGTGAAGGTGAGCGAGTCGGATACAGTGGGTCTGATCACCTACATCAGAACGGACTCCGTAAGAATTTCCGCCGAAGCCAAGGCAATGGCAAAACAGTATATCGAAGACAACTTCGGAAGCAGATATGCGGCGAATAATATATAGGTAAAAAAGTTAGAATCGCAATGACTGTCGCCGCCAATAAGGGCAACGAAGTTGAAGAACAAGCCCGCAATATGGCTA
>CAJJPW010000273.1 GCA_905193725.1 uncultured Eubacteriales bacterium | reverse complement strand
ACCAAGATCTTTGGAGAGAGATCATCAATCAGACCAAAGCACATCATGTAATTTGGCATAAGGTCAAGGGGCACGCTGATAATGAGTATAACAACCGCTGTGATAAACTAGCTACTGACCAGATAAAGCAGCACGCGAAGCGGTGACTTATATAGAATAAAACGGTGATCATCATTTTTGCGATAAAATGTACGGTACTTGGAATTGTTGCTTGAGCAATATGGATCATATCTTATATGTAGAGAGGCGATTATAGGAGCTAGACTTAATTATTCGCAAAACACAAGTTTTGCGAAGTGTTATAGGCACTTCTAAGGGTGAACAAGCTTATAGCATTAAGTTTTTGCAAAAAAACTTGTTTATGCAATTTTCATCAACAAGGATATTTTTAAATTGGCAAAACGCAGTTTTAAATATTTAAGATTTAAGACGATTTAAAAAGAAGGATTATTTAGGCTGATGGGACATTTGAGTTACTATCAAGAGAAAAACAACGAAAATACGTTAAAACTCAGGAACATTTTATCGAATCTTCCGCCCTTTTGTGGCGATTTTTTTCGCGCCGTGGAGGATGTCACGTCTTCTCTTACACGCCTCAACTATGCCTATGATTTGAGGCTTTTTTTTCAGTATTTGACATCGGAAAATACAAAATTCGCCAGCAAGGATATGCGCCAAATCACACTGGAAGATCTCAACTCGCTAGAACTCCAGGATTTTGAGTACTATGTAGAATACCTTGGATATTATTTTACCTCTCCTGAGGGAGAAGGCGAAGAACAAAAGCTCCATCAGAATGCAGAGCGTGGAAAAGCCCGCAAAATTGCCAGTTTGCGTACCTTTTTTAAGTATTTCTATAAAAAGCAGCAGCTGGATAACTGCATCCCTTCCCTGCTGGATTCTCCAAAACTCCACGACAAAGCCATTATCCGACTAGATACCCAGGAAATTGGCAGGATGATCTCTGCCGTGAGAAACGGCGAGGGACTCACCGATAAGCAAAAGACATATCATCAGAAATCCGCACTCAGAGATACGGCAATTGTGGTGTTGCTACTCACTACAGGGATCCGCGTCAGCGAATTGGTAGGTCTGGATATTGGAGATATCAATTTAAAAGACCGCTCCATGCGCATCATCCGCAAAGGCGGCAACGAGGCCATTTTATACTATCCTCAGCAGACGGCAGACACGCTTCTGGAGTACCTGGAGCAGAGAAAGACTCAAGGGACGTATGCTCAGGCAGAGCCGCTGTTTCTCTCGCTACAGCAAAGAAGAATCACCGTGCGGGCGGTGGAAAACCTCATCAAAAAATATGCGAAAATCGCCTCGCCACTCAAGAATATCTCGCCCCACAAACTGCGCAGCACCTATGGAACCATGCTGTATCAAAATACAGGGGACATTTATTTGGTTGCAGACGTTTTAGGACATAAAGATGTAAACACCACGCGCAAGCACTATGCCGCCATGCTGGAGGAAAACCGCAGACGTGCAGCAGAAATACTTCCCGATTTACAAGGTCTTGAGAAAAAAAGAGAGATCCCTTCCAAAGATGACGAACTCCCCTAAAGAGATGGAATCCTCTACTTTTTATTTTGTTTTTTTGTTATGCGCCAGAAAACTTCCCTTCTTTACTTTCACAAAAACCACAGGTTGATCCTGTGGTCTTACAACTATTTTAACTATTTGTTATTTTCTCTTACGGCCCTTTCCCTAGAATTAGAATGCGCCAAACAGTAGAATGCCTAGACCGGCTGAGAGTAGCACCACATAGATGGGATGTAATTTTTTAAATTTTAACACAATGGGTAACAGCAGAGCGAAGATGATGATCCCTCGAACGTTGACCATATTGACCATATCCGTAAAACTTCCCTCTGTAGAGAGCACAAAAGTGCTGATGCCGATCGAGACAATAGCTGCGCCCAACAGTCCAATGACAGCTGGCCGAACGCCAGTAAGAGCCGAGGAGACATAGTAGTTGTTTTTGTACTTCAAATAGTATTTTGCCACAAATAGGATGATGATAAAGGATGGAAGGACTACCCCTATGGTGCAGCCAAGTGCACCAATGATTCCCTCTTTGTGCATGCCGATAAAGGTGGCAAGGTTGATGGCAATTGGCCCTGGGGTGGATTCTGCAATGGCGATAAAGTCGATGAGATCTGGTAGGCTCATCCAGCCCTGGTCCACCACAATTTGCTGAATGAGGGGAATCATGGCATAGCCGCCACCAATGGTAAAAGCCCCTATGACAAAAAAGGTTCCAAATAATGTTAAGAATTCTAAAATCATTTCGGCTCCTCCCCTTCCTTTGGCTGCTTTGTCGCTGACTCTGATGCTTCCTTGGAAATATGCTCCTCTTGGCTGCTACGCTGGCCCTCTAAAGTTTCCAACGTAGCATTTCTATCGTTTTTGTCGTGTTTGCGCTTCCATATGCCAAATAAAATACCTATGGCAATGGCGAATACAATAAGGATAATGGCATTTACGTTGAAAAATGCCGCTGCCACAAATACCAATATGCCAATGACGAAATTGTATATGGTAGGGGCATTTTTTCGAGCTAATTTTATAATCGTTGTGACCATGAGCACGAATACCCCCACCCGAATACCCTGAAATGCCCAACTCACTACAGTGAGCTGCTTAAACTGCATAATGAACAGGGATATGATGGAAATGATAATAAACGAGGGTAAAATGACTCCCAACGTAGCGCTAATAGAGCCCTTTATCTTCTTTATTTTGTACCCCACAAATGTGGCGGAGTTTACCGCCACTACTCCAGGGGTAGACTCTGCAATGGCAAAAATGTCTAAGATTTCCTCCTCGTCAATCCAGCCATGCCTTTCCACTAATTCCTTTTGAAAGAGGGGCATCATGGCGTATCCCCCTCCAAAGGTGAACAGGCCAATTTTAAAAAACGTGATAAACAGTACCCATAAGGGATGGTCTTTTTTGGTCTTCATAAATCACCTATTACTCCATTTTTTGTAGTGCGTACATCAGTGCTAGTTTTGTGTGTTCGTAGGTAAGCCCTCCCTGCAAATAGGCGATATACGGCGGGCGGATGGGCCCATCTGCACTGAGCTCGATGGATGCTCCGTCCACAAATGTGCCTGCCGCCATGATCACAGGGTCGTCATAGCCGGGCATGTCCCAGGGCTCCGGCGTCACATAGGAGTCC
>CAJJPW010000272.1 GCA_905193725.1 uncultured Eubacteriales bacterium | reverse complement strand
CTGCTGCTGCAGCGCCTTAACCTTTACATTCTCGACATGATTTCCGCATATTTCCCTGTTCCGGCAGCCACCACAAGCATGGCATCCTGCACAGTCAGCGTGCTTACACCTGTCTTCTGTTCAATCAGTGCATCCATGCCATGAAGCATAGCTCCACCACCTGTAAGAACAATTCCTCTGTCCATAATATCTGCAGCCAGTTCTGGTGGTGTCTTTTCCAGCGTCTCTGTAATCACCTGGCTGATCTGTTTAAATATAGGTATTAGCGCCCTTTCCAACTCACACATTCGAATGACTACAGACTTGGGGAGCCCTGATTTCATACACCTTCCCGTAACTTCTAGCTGATCTGCCTGTCCATTTAACTGCTTTTTTAGGAAGGCAGCCGTAGGGCTTCCAATGAGTAGACCATAAGTCATTTTTACCCGCTCTACGATGGCCCGATCCATATTATTTCCTCCCACCGTCTCCGCGGCTTCGGATACAGTACCGCCTAGGGCCAGCACACCTGCTTCACATCGTCCTGCGCCCACGTCTACAATCATAATTCCCTTGGTATCAAAGATATCTTCGCCCATGCCCATAGCACCTGCAATAAGGGAATTAGCCAACAGCACATTTTTTCCCCCTGCCATTTTTCCCACATCCTCCAGTGCACGCTTCTCCATTTCTGTGAGTCCACTGGGCACACTGATGATAATTCTCGGAGCGCCAATGAACATCCCACAATTGGCCACTGCTTTCTTGATAAAGTATTTCATCATTACAGCTGCCACTTGGAAGTCAGAAATGATGCCATTTTTGATGGGATAGATGGCGCTAATGTCACCCGGCAGTTTACCCACCATTTGCTTAGCCTGCCAACCTACTGCCACGATTTGCCCCTTTGTCTGGTCTAAGGCCACCACAGAGGGCTCGTCTACTACAATTCCCTTGCTGGGCGAGTAAATCACTGTATTTCCCGTACCAATATCTACACCTAAATACTGCGAAAGTCCAATTCCCATAAAAACGCTCCTTTTACCTGCATATTTTTTATTACAGTATCATTGTTCCATCTACACTATGGGTTTATACTTCAACAGGCAAAAAATAGATTGTTTTTTTATTTTTTTTGCGAAAACGGAAAGTTTTCTCAGCAAATCAATGACAACCACATAAAAACATGGTAAAATAACACATAATTATATTACATACTATCATTTTCATCATTATGCCAGTATGATCGGTATAATTGACATCAAAATTCAAAAGGGGATTTGTCTATGAGTGCAAGTGAAATTATGACGCTGTGCGCAATGATTGCCTATTTGATTTTTATCGTCGTCGTAGGCTTTTTGTTCAGCAAGAAAAACAAAACTTCAGAGGAGTTCTATTTAGGAGGTAGAGGTTTGGGACCTTGGGTTACCGCTATGAGCGCTGAGGCCTCAGATATGAGCGGTTGGCTGCTCATGGGTCTGCCCGGTGCGGCATTTCTCACCGGCCCACTGGATTATTCCTGTTGGATTGCCGTAGGCCTGGCCATTGGTACCTATGTCAACTGGCGCATCACCGCCTTGCGGCTTCGGACTTATACTCAGGTAGCCAATAACTCCATCACCATTCCCGATTATTTCTCCAATCGATTCCACGATAAAAAGAAAATTTTGATGACTATCGCGGCGATTTTCATCATCATCTTCTTTATTCCCTATACGGCAGCTGGCTTTGTGGCCTGTGGCAAGCTCTTCACCTCGCTGTTTGGCTTTGAGTATGTGCCGGCCATGATCGTCTCTGCCATTATCATCATTACTTATACCATTGTAGGCGGCTTTTTAGCCGAGAGTGTGGTAGACTTCATTCAGGGCACGCTGATGTTTATTGTACTCATCACCGTAGTGGGATGGGAGTATCAGCTGTAGGCGGGCTTTCCAATGTGTACGACCAAAATAGCCACATTCCCGGTTACTACAGCGTCCTACCTTCGGAAGGATATGAAGGGCTCTCCATTATCACCGTGCTCTCCGGTCTAGCCTGGGGGCTAGGATACTTTGGCATGCCCCACGTGCTGCTCCGTTTTATGGCCATTCGCAAGCCACGGGAACTCACTAAGTCCAGGAGAATTGGCATCACATGGTGTGTGATCTCTCTCATCATGGCCATCATGATCGGCGTGGTAGGTCGGGCGCTCTTTGCAGAACTGCCAGCTGGTATCGACGAAGAAAATATCTTCATCCTCATGACCAAAGAACTCATGTCCGGTGGGCTGCTGCCCATATTGGCTGGTATTGCCCTTTGCGGTATTTTGGCAGCGCAAATCAGCTCCTCCGACTCCCAGCTTTTGGTGGCCTCTTCTGCCGTCTCCCAAAACATATTCAAAGGCCTGGTAAAACCCAAAGCCAGCAATAAACAGGTGATGATTGCCGCTCGGGTGACCATCCTCATCATGGCGATCGCGGCTATTTTATTAGCACTTGACCCACAGAGCTCTATCCTGGAAATTGTGGACTTTGCCTGGGGTGGATTTGGCGCAACCTTTGGCCCATTGGTTTTGTTCTCCTTATTCTGGAAGCGAACCAATGTTCCTGGCGCCATTGCCGGTATGATCGCCGGCGGTGCTACGGTGCTCATTTGGGAGCTAGTACTTCTCCCTGCGTTTGGCGGCATTTTCGAGCTGTATAGTCTATTGCCCGCCTTTATTCTCTCCTGCTTGGCGATCTTCATCGTCAGCAAACTGACCAAAGAACCAGAGCAATCTGTGAAAGACGAGTTTGCCGAATACCTTCGTCAAATGGCTCAATATAAAAAGAATAAAAAGCAAAAGGCACAGAAAGAGCAGTAATATCGCATTTGATTCAGCCAGCCTCGGGGTTAAGTACCCCAGGCTGGTTTTTTATGCGCTTAAACGTCAAAATTCCTTTGTTAAACTAAGAGCAGGATAAGAGTTTCGAATAAAAAAATAATAAGCTCTTCACACTGGAAAAGAAAATCTCAGACTATAGTATTTGCGCCGAAATATAGGCAAAAAGACCATTAGAAAACCAAAATAGATACAGTACAAATAAATATTAAAAAGATTTTATTGAGAAAACATAGACAGACTAAAAGCAGAAGCTTTCTCCGGCAAGAGTGGCGTATTCCGGCTTTGATATGCTCCTTGGAGTTTTAAGTAGTCGATTTCTTGCGGTACTTCCCCCGCCTAATATTTTTTTCGGCGG
>CAJJPW010000271.1 GCA_905193725.1 uncultured Eubacteriales bacterium | reverse complement strand
GTTTCATTTTATAATATTCAGATGGGGATCAAAGGGTACGTAGAATGCTGCTTGATGAATGATAGAAATAAACAAGATATAAAAACGACGCATATGCGAATCATATGCGTCGAAAAAAATAGGAGAAAATTTATTAAAAAGACGAAGTCTTTTAACCTTGATGATCTTGTTATTTTTTTAATAAACATCTATTTGACTTTTAAACAAAAAAATAAAAAAAAATTTAAAATTTTATAAAAACCGCAACTTTTTGTTAGAGGAGTCAATTAAAAACTTATTGAAAAAATTTTTTTCGGTAATAGTAAAATTATTATTAAACGAAAGTAGATGATAGTAATTTATGGAAAAAATTATTGTGGAAAAGAGCCAGCCGCTAGTTGGCACAACCTTTGTGAGCACATCAAAAAATGCCATTTTACCAATTATTGCAGCCACGCTTCTCACGAAAGAGGAAGTGATAATTTCCAAAACGCCGAAATTTACAGATGTAGATGCTCTGTTAAAGGTAATAAAAAGTTTTGGCGCTCAAGTGAGGAGAGAAAAGGATAAGCTAATCATCTGCTGTAAAGAAATTACAAATTGTGAGGCACCCTTTACCAGCACAAAAAGTTTAAGAGCATCTTGCCTGGTATTAGGGCCCATGCTCGCTAGAGAAGGATGTATTCGCCTACCTATGCCAGGAGGATGCCAAATCGGTGTGCGACCGATTGACCTTCACTTAAAAGGACTCAAGATGTTAGGAGCTAGAGGTGTGATTCTAGAGGGTGTGGTAGATGCGCGCACTAAGCGATTGAAGGGCAATAGAGTGTATTTGGATTACCCGAGTGTAGGGGCCACAGAGAATATCATGAGTGCAGCTGTGCTTGCTCAAGGGACGACAGTCATTGAAAATGCTGCTACAGAGCCGGAAATTGAGGATTTGGCTTGCTTTCTAAATAAAATGGGAGCGAAAGTGAGTGGAGCAGGAAGCAAGAGTATTACGATAGATGGAGTCAAACAACTTCATGGTTGTGAATATACGCCCATTCCCGATCGCATTGAAGCGGGGACTTTAATGGTGGCGGCAGTTGCAACTGGTGGAGATGTGCTTTTAGAAAACTGCAAACAAGAGCACTTAGTCCCAGTCATTGCAAAACTAGAAGAAGTAGGAGCTAAGGTTTCCACAAAGGGAAGAGACATGCGGGTAAATGGAGGAAAAAAAGTAAAGCATTTTGAAATTACCTCTTCCCCTTATCCTGGATTTCCCACGGATATGCAGGCTCAAATGACGGCGCTTGCTTGTATAGGAGATGGTACGAGTATTATAACCGAAACGGTGTTTGAAAATCGTTTTATGCACGTGGGGGAGCTGATCAAAATGGGCGCAGATATCAAGGTGGATCATCGCACGGCAATTATTCGAAGCACCAAAAAGTTCAGTGGGGCAAAGGTCTGTGCCACGGATTTGAGGGCTGGTGCAGCACTTATCTTAGCTGGTTTATGCGCAGAAGGCACAACAGAAATCGATAACATTCACTATATAGATAGGGGATATGAACATATAGAGTTAAAACTCAAAAGTTTGGGTGCACCGATCAAAAGAATAAATTGCTATGGTGAAGAATACAATGAATAAAAGGCAAGTCCAAAGGAACAGAAATATGTTACAATACAAGTATAAAACTTAGTTGCCTTTCCCCTAGAGGCAGACTAAGCGAGAGGAAAACAATAACGGGATAAAGGTGAGAGATTGAGAAAACAGCGGTCAAACTCTAAAACAACATATAAGCCCAGCCATACCAAGAGCGCAAAAGGATATGGCGGTAAAAATGGCAAGAAATTGAGTGCTCGCAAGAGTGCTGGCAAAAGCAAAAAAAAGAGCTCTTGGATAGAAAAAAGGCGTATGCCATTGCTCATAGGTGGATGTGTAGTACTGCTTCTCATTTTGAGTGTGGTATTTCATCAAAATGGGATTTTTTTGGATATCCAGAAAAACGGGCAAAATGGAGGCCTTACCATAGAAAATATCGACCAAGAAGATCAGATTTTTCTCAACGTGTACGATCATCGAGAGGAAAAGTTAGTGGAGATGGATCTGAATGAGTATCTCATACATGTGGTATCCGGCGAGATGCCCGCCAGCTATGAGCCGGAGGCGCTGAAGGCCCAAAGTGTTGCGGCACGGACGTATACGGTTGATAAAATGAAATTGTTTGGTGGCCCTGGCTGTGATAAACACCCGGAAGCTGATGTGTGCACAGATAGCAGTCATTGCCAGGCATTTAAATTCGACGACGTTCAAAAAGAAGATTGGGGAGAACAATACGAAGCAAATTTGCAAAAAATCTCTGAGGCTGTGGAGCAAACAGAGGGCATGATATTGGTATACCATGATCAGCCTATTTTAGCCATGTATCATTCCAACTCAGGTGGAAAGACGGAAGACGTAGAAAATGTCTATCAGAGCGCCAGACCGTATCTAAAGAGCGTAGAAAGCGAGTTAGAGGAGGAAAATAACCGACAAGCAACAGAGACGATCTCTCAGCAGACATTTGTGGATACCATCAATAAACACGTCAGCAAGGCAGGGCTCACCGTAGAAGATGTAAAAAACCAGGTGAAAATCTTAAGCCACTTTGATAGTGGGCGAGTAAATGAAGTGCAGGTGGGGAATGCTACAGTAACAGGGCGCAATATGCGAGAATGGTTTGGCCTAAAATCTACCAATTTCACCATGAGTTTTACGGATGATGGGGTAGTGTTTGAGACAGTAGGCTATGGCCACGGTGTTGGGATGAGCCAAGACGGAGCAAATCTCATGGCCAAAGAGGGGCAAAATTATGAGGATATCTTGCACCACTATTATACGGATGTACAAATTAAAAAAATAAGCGATGTTTTTTAGAAGCATTTACTAAAAATACCCTGTATGGGGTATTTTTTTTGTGAGAGAGGGGAATGATATTTCTCAGGAGGTGCTTTTCATGCAAGATAATCAAAAGGATAAAAAAGGACAAGAAAATGGACAGGATAGAAAAGTGAAACAATTTTTTTCTAAATATGGATTCTATATGCTGATGCTGGTATGTGTAGCGGCTATTGGGGCCAGTGCATTTATTTCCGGCTCGCTGGATCATTCTGAGTCAACGGATCCTGGGTTAGACGTCAACAAAATAGAAGCTCCCAGCCTAGATGAGACTACAACAAGTCCATCAGCAACCGCTT
>CAJJPW010000270.1 GCA_905193725.1 uncultured Eubacteriales bacterium | reverse complement strand
GAGTCATGGGCGCGATAAAACCGCCTTGGGTAAAGCAGTGCTCATTATAGAGGGAGAGCAGAGCGGGGATATCTAGGCCCTGGGGGCAGTGACTGACACAGTAGTGGCAGGCTGTACAGGGCAGGACAATTTTGCCCACCATCTCGTCTGCAATGGAGAGAAGAGCATCCATCTCCTGCTGGCTGAGGGGCTTTTCCTCCTCAAAGGTATTCAGATTATCTTGGAGCTGCTCCATATTGGACATACCCGAGAGGGTGACGATGACGCTGGGGATGCTCTGTAAAAAGCGAAATGCCCAGGCGGGAATTTTCTCCTGTGGGCGCAGCGCTTTGAGCTTTTGCTCGTCTTCTGGCGCCAAAGAGGCCAGTTTACCGCCACGGAGGGGTTCCATCACCCATACGGGGATATGATATTGTTCCAGCAGCTCTACCTTTTTCTGGGCATCTTGAAAGTGCCAATCTAGGTAGTTGATTTGGAGTTGGCAGAACTCCATATCCTTTCCATAGGCCTGCAAAAAGCGCTGCATCACCTCATAGCTGCCGTGGGAGGAGAAGCCCAGATGGCGAATGCGACCGGATTTTTTCTGCTGCATCAGATATTCGTAAATGCCGTGCTTGGGATTTAGGTATTCGTCAATGTTCATCTCGCATACATTGTGGAACAGATAAAAGTCGAAATAGGAGACACCGCACTTTTCCAGCTGTTTTTCGAAAATGACTTCCACCTTGTCCATATTGGCAAGGTCGTAGCCGGGAAATTTAGTGGCCAGATAAAAGCTCTCCCTAGGGTATTTTCCCAGCGCTCTGCCCATTACCAGCTCGGAGTTGCCGTCGTGGTAGCCCCAAGCAGTATCAAAGTAATTTACACCCTGCTCTATCGCATAATCCACCATGGCCATGGCCGCTGGCTCATCGATATTAGCGCCGTTGCCGCCTATGACGGGCAGGCGCATGGCTCCCAAACCAAGGGCGGACAGCTTGATTCCCTGAAAGTCTTTGTAAATCATGTTTTGTACACTCCCTTTCCATTTGCCGGTAGATTTTTTTCTTCCTTAATAATTATATCATACTTCAAATACAGTGAAACAACAGGTACTGTAAAAAAATGGTGAGCATAAGCCAGGGATGTGGTGCGGGAATCAACGCACCTCTCAAATGCTGCGGGTATTCTCCTGGTGGATGCGGAGCGACGGTTGCGCGGGTGCAGCTGGCTCGGAGGCATCCGGCGGAGAAGCAGAAGGTGCTTGAATGGCAGCAGGCCGGGAAGAGGCGGTGATGAGTTCGTCTGCCCAATACCTGTGTTCTCGGCTCCACAGCCAGCGAGCAGCAGGGACAGGATGAGGACGCCGCTGCGTATTTAAAGGATAGATCTACACCACATTCTCATAGTATTGTATTCCGACACAGGGCCAGCCCGAATGATGAAGAGCTGGACGATATCTCCAGATAAGCTACCAGTTTTGCGATATCTGCATTCTGAGCCCGGTTTGCTCCTCTGCTGGAAGGCGATAAAACAGCGAGGAGGATGGACAGGCCCAGCGATATCTACTGTATTTAGAGAGGAGCTCGAAGCGTACCTCCTGTAAGTATGATGTTTGGTGCCATGAGGAGAAACGCAAATTTTTGTTTCTCGCAGGATATCTTTTGCGCCCTGCTTTTGGGGATATTTCTCTACAAGAAGAGTATAATTTCTAGGGATATAAATAGCAAATACTTATATATTATACATATCCATAGATAAAAACAATGAAATCTAAAGCTGTTCAACCACAGCAGAGATAGTGGCGCCTTTTTAAACTTTCGACCTGCAGTTGTTTTATCATCTTTTTCTCAACTAGCCGCTGATCACTGCTGTAAGTACAGGGCGGTGGAAAAGTGTGCGCAAATAAAGTGGCCAGCGCATATTATATGCTATAGGAATTTAGGAGGGATGGATGGTATGGAGAGGCTGGCAATTGCGTTGACAGGGCAGGACGAAATATGTCTGTTGGGCAGGGATTTGGGCATTGACGAGCGGATTGCCCTTAGGGGAGATATCAGGCAAGGGCCCAAACGGCTGGTGTATTGGGAGGGATGCCTCTATGTGGCCAATTTATTTAGCGGCAGTGTGTGCAAGATAGATCTGATGACCAAGGAGCAGAGGGAGCTGTGCATCGGCAAATACATGACGGGTATTGGCAGGGCAGGTGGAAAGCTCTTTGCCATCTGTGGGGAGACGGACAGCTTATTTGCCATCGATCTAGAGAATTTTGAGTGCATCGAGCGGTTGCAGACGGGGGATTTCCCCCTGTATTTGAGTGTGAGCCCCTGTGAAAGATATCTGGTGATTTCCTGTTTGGGGGATAAATCGGTGTATGTGGTGGATACATCCACGCTGGAGACTGTGAGAAAAATCCAGTTGGATTCTAGCGTATACTGTGGAGCGATGGATGAGGAACAGAACCTGTATATTGCCCATGAGGACCCGGAGTCGTGGCAGAGTGGCAAGTTGACCAAGTTAGATGCCGATGGCAAGGTGGTGTTTGAACTCTCCATTGGGAACATGCCCAATGACATCTGTCTATCGGAAAACTGGGTGGGGGTGTCCTGCATGGAAAAACGGACGCTGACCGTGGCCCATAGGGAAACGGGAAGTGTGGTATTTCAGACGGACGAAATTCCCATGCCCGACCAGTTGGCGTTTTGCCGTCAGGGCGTTGTGGCGCTGAGTATGGCAGTGGATCGGGTGTTTTACATAGACATGAGTGGCAAAACGGTGAAATCCCGCAAAGTGGGCAAAGAGCCCCGGGGCATTTGCCTAATTTCAGAGGAAGAAAAAGATGCATAAAAAATACCGCAACCCATCTTGGTAAATTGCGATATTCCCTCGGGCCATTGCCCGTGGTGGAGGAAGGGTGGATTCGAATCACCCATAGGGTAAGCACGCTAGGATTGCAGCAGGGAGAGCAAAAGGTCTTTGTAGATGGTGGTAGCCCGATCCTGCCAATTGCTGGTGATGGTTTGCGCCTCTCTTTTGGAGTAACACACGATGTTGAGATCCAGCACCGGCACATCCCGCTCTAAAATTTTCAGCGTTACTCGGTACTCTCCATCGCTGATGCGGATGTACTCGGCGTAAAGCTGTGTTTCCAACCGCAGTTTTTCCCGATTTTGGCTGGCATAGGCGCTGATCTCCTCCCGAAGGGAAGCGCGAAGTTCCTTTTGAAAAAATTGTAGGG
>CAJJPW010000269.1 GCA_905193725.1 uncultured Eubacteriales bacterium | reverse complement strand
TTATGACCATTGATGTTGGTGAGGAATTCGATACCGACGTGATTAGAGAATCTCTGGTAAAATACGATGCGGAAGATGCACCAGTAGTCAAAGTGGGAGATACCATGGCGGAAATCCGCTCTAAAGAGACGGATGAAGCAAAACAACAAGAGCTTTCACAGAATATTTTAGAGGATATTCAACAGACCTACCCGGATGCTCAAATTGAGACAATTGACAGAGTAGGGGGGATTGCCAGCAAAGAACTCATACTCAATGCATTTTTTGCAGTGCTTTTGGCATGCGCATTGATGCTCATCTACATTTGGATTCGATTCACACTGTTTTCAGGACTTTCGGCGATTATCTGCCTGCTGCACGATATTCTCATCATGACGGCGGTGGTTTGCATTGTGAGGCTTCAGATTAACAGCTCGTACATTGCGGCCTGCCTGACCATTGTAGGATATTCTATCAACAATACCATTGTATTATACGATAGAATTCGAGAAAATGAGAGCAAACTGGGAAGCAAAGAGTATACTCAGGCGCAAATTGCAGATATGAGTGTGAAGCAGACGCTGAATAGAACGATTAACACCTCTGTTACTACGCTCATTACCATTGCGGTGCTGTATATCTTAGGGGTGGATTCTATCAAAGAATTTGCCTTACCGATCATCGTGGGCCTTATTGCAGGAACGTACTCTTCTGTATTGATGGCAGCTCCTATCTGGATACTGTTAGAGGGCAAATTTAGAAAAAAAGGCAAAAAGGGAAAAATGGTCAAGCGAAAGAGAAAAGTAGTGCGCTAAATAGCGATAGCATGCTAAGGGGGCGGTTAACGCCTGATTGACCATTCGCTGATCACTTTTGCATGAGAGCTAAAAAGCGATAGCATGCTAAGAGGGCGGTTAACGCCTAATCAAAAAAACGAGAAAAGGCGGCCTTACCCCGAAATCGATGGGAGTGAGGCCACTTTTTTTCTATGAATACAGCGAAAAAAAGTCAATGCTAGGGGGTAGGAGTATTAACTCATAAGAGGCTGTGCTACCCTAAATGCTCCATGGGGCGATCAAGTGATATTGATAAGGTTCTATGATGGGAACATAGTTTTTTTCACCTGGTTTTTATGTTACAATAATAAGCAATACGAATCGTTTTACAACCGGTACAGCGGTACGCGAAGAGAAAGGAAAAAAGAGCCTGTAGAAAGGTAAGAGAAACGATGACAAAATATCAGCGCAAAATATTAGAAAATCCGAGCCCGAAGCTTGTCAGTCAATTGGAAAAAGAGTTAACAGTTACCCATACATTCGCAAAGCTGCTGGCCCAAAGGGGATTTACCAGTGGGGAAGAGGTAATGGAATTTCTCAATCCTGAGGAGAGCCAGATCCTATTTCCCTTTGAGTTTCTCGCCATGGGAGACGTCATCGACCGCATTATGGAGGGAATTGATAGAGAAGAGAAAATTTGCGTCTATGGTGACTACGATTGTGACGGGGTGTGTGGGACATATATCTTATACCATACCCTACAGACCATGTGTGCGGATGTGCATTTTTATCTGCCCAGCCGCTTTAAGGACGGATACGGCCTCAACATGCCCTCCATCGAGGAGATGAAAGCCAGAGGAACAGATCTGCTTATCACAGTGGACTGCGGAATCACTAACAGAAAAGAGATTGCCTATGCCAAAGAATTGGGCATGGAGGTGATTGTAACAGATCACCACGAGTGCCCTGAGGAGCTGCCAGATACTCCTTATCTGATCAATCCCAAACTCCCAGACGAGGAATATGAAAACAAAGGCCTGTGCGGTGCTGCAGTGGCGTGGAAACTGGCCTGGGGCCTGCTGGGAGATCAGGCGCTGGAGGATTACATCGACGTGGCAGCGCTGGCTACTATTGGCGATATCATGCCGCTTGTGGGAGAAAATAGGGCGATTGTGAGCTTGGGACTTGCAAAATTTCATCAAAATCCCAATCTGGGACTCAAGGCATTATGCCAGGTGGCAGGAGTGCAGGTAGAAAAAATGGACAGCACTACTATGGCATTTTCTCTCGTGCCCCGAATTAATGCGGTGGGTAGGCTGGCAGAGGCACAGACGGCACTAGAGCTTTTGCTTTCAGAAAGCGAAGAACAGGCGCTATTTTTAGCACAGCAAATTGGCATGCTAAACAGTCAGCGTCAATCCATGCAAAAGGACATCATTCTGCATGCCGAGCAGACGATAGAGCAAAAAGTGGATTTAGTAAAAGATCGTCTGATCTTCGTCAGCGAAGAGGACTGGAATGTGGGGATTATCGGCCTGGCAGCGGCCAAGCTTTCGGGTTGTTATCATCGTCCCACAGTGGTATTTGGTGGGCGTGACGGCCTGCTGACAGGTTCTGCCAGAAGCGTGCCCGGTGTGGATATCTACCAGGCTCTCTCCCAGGCGCAGGAGTATTACGAGAAGTTTGGCGGCCATAGCCAAGCGGCAGGGCTCACCATTAAGCCGGAAAATATGGAGCTCATTTACCAAAAAGTGAATGAGTACTTAACAAAACACTACCAAGACGAAGATTTCTTGGGGGCGCTCTACTATGACCTAGCCATTTCGCCAGAGGAAATCACATTGGATTTTCTGGAGGAACTGGCTCAACTAGAGCCTTGTGGTCAGGGAAATGAAAAACCGGTATTTTTATTAGAGCATGTCAAAGTAAAAGACGCCGTGCTGATGGGCAAGGAAAAAAATCATCTTCGGATGACGATTGGGAAAGACAATAAACAGATAAAGGCCATTCGCTTTTTTTGTGAGGATTGTCCTCAAAGTGGCAGTGACATGAACCTCATAGGGCAGCTAGCCATAAACGATTACGATCAAAAGCCGCAGATTACTGTGCAGGATTTTGAACAGCCCAAGTCCGCATTGATTCCCTCATTACAAGAGTGCTTGCGGAAGGGATTGGGCGGACAATTACAGGAGCTCATGGGACTTTGGCGCTATATTGAGCGAGAATTGCCCTATCAATCCTCCCTGGAAGAAGTTACACAGGAGATAAGAGAAAACGGAATTTTTGGCACAGCAGTTCTGCTGGACGATTTCGCAGGGTTAGAGGATGGATTGCAGCTAGCCCAGGCGTGTAATTTGCAGATTGTCAGGGAAAAACTGCCGGAATATGAAGTGGAAAATTGTCTGGTTGGAGCGCTGCAAGAGACCCGTTTGCTGAGTAGATTCCCGGCGGGGTACTGCCTAGGGAGTTTC
>CAJJPW010000268.1 GCA_905193725.1 uncultured Eubacteriales bacterium | reverse complement strand
CCAGGATGGCGCTAGCCCCTACTAGGGAACTAGCGCCATTTCATATTGCAGCGACTTCTGAATTTTGCTCTCCGAACTTTGATAAAACAGTGAGCGGCCTTTTTGTCTCTCTCCCCTCTGTGTAAAGCCACTTGATAAGCATAGGCGAAAAAGTCCTCAAGATAGTCATCTTTCTAGCGCCTACCATCCTATTTTAAGTTCTTTACTATACTTTCGTCGGGCTCTGGGCCTCTTCCCAAAAATTTCCCATATAAAACCAACAGTATAAGCCCAGAAAAAAGCCACCTCTTGTAAGTGTTCTACAGCAGAGGTGGTTTGTAATTCCTAAAAAATATCACCCGCCTGAATTGGGCAAGTCGATCGCTAGATGTTTACAGATGGTATTCCATTGGGTAGGTCAGATAGGAGTGAGGCTCTAACTGATCACAGGTGACATAACCCGCTGGCGCCAGCAGCAACGAGGGAATGCGGTTTACAATAGTGGCACAGGTGTGTTCTACTGTTGCCGGTTTTACCACGTGGAACTCGGTATTCGGCTCGCCGGTAATCCACCAATCGCACATATCTCCGTCTTCTGGCCCGTATACTTTGCCAATGGTCTCCTCTTCAATGGTGATGCCCTGCATGGTCTCAATGGTGACGACTGCAGACATGCCGATGCATTTACCCGCTTTGATGGTCTCCCCTAGCGTAGCGCTATAGATGTCCTTGTCGATGGTGTAAGGAACGTGCTTTTGGGAAATGGATTTGATGGTGAGCCCCAATTTGCTGCACAATGCCTCGCTGGCATTCCACGCATAAGAAGGCTCAAACTCTGCTGGATGGGCAATTTTTGCCTCAAATTCCTCCTTAGTCAAATTGCAGCCATGTGCCTCTGCCAGTGCCAGGCCATAATCCTCTACGTTGTAGCTGTATGCGCCTTTGATCTTGGTGATTTTGTTGCAGCCGCTGGCCACCATTGCCACGATGTTGATCCAGAAAATATCCTGCATCCCAGAGCCTGTAATGGTGCATCCGGTTTCTTTGGCGAGAGCATCCAGACGATTGATCTGAGCAGCCGAAGTAGTCCAGGGATAGATGGCCTCCTCGCAGGTGGTTATCACGTTGATGCCACGTGCCACACATTTTTCCACATGGTCATAGATATCGCCGATAAAACTAAATAGGGTTACAATCGCCACATCTGCATCGCATTCGTCCAGCACTTTATCCGCATCGTCAGAAATCAAAATGCCGGTCTTCACGCCTAGGTCTGCAAAATCACCCACATCCATGCCGACTACCTCAGGATTCACATCGATCGCCCCCACAATTTGAGCGCCGTGTTCATATAGATACCGCAGGGTGTACTTAGCCATTTTGCCGCAACCATATTGCACGACTTTAATTTTGTTCATAAAATTACCTCCCTTTCCCTGAAATTGATTTTGTTCTCAATGCAGGAAATCTTTTATTAAGTACAGTTTAAACTCTCCAGTAGCAGGAGAGTCAAGTCCTTTTTCCATAGCTTCTAAAAACTGCTTATTTTGGAAAGTTTACCGGTACTTGCAGCTTTAAAAACATACTCCGATGATGGCTGTCAAATACATTAAACTCTGTCATCACTTCACATATATAATCCCCAGCTATCCGATAATTATTTCGTTCACAGTATTTTTTCAATTTTTTTGCGCAAGTGATTTCCTCATCGTAATTATCAAGGTATATGCAGGCATACATGCCGCTTTCGATGATTTGGAGTTCTTTTTTTGCATTCTGCTCGTTTTTCGTGGTGAAAATAAAGATTTGGCTCGCCACAAAGCGCTCCTCCCTAAAGTTCTCTTGGGTGATAGACGTGCCGATGTTGTAGGAGTGGATCTGTTGAAAGCCGTTTTCCTCTAGCGCCCACTGAAGCTCTAACAGAATTTTCTCATAGCTGCGGATATCGGTGCTGTAAAAGTTATTGGAGCAGGGAATGCCCCAGACATACCGCCGGTCTATGTATTCCAGAGACATGGTGCCGGTTGCAGGGGATTTTCGGTAGCGTTCGATAGACATGATCGCCCTCTCCACCGCATCATGCCTGGCCTTCAGTGCGCGAATCTGCTCATGGATCTGCTCGTTCTTTTGAGAGAGGATCTCCTCTATGAGGGTGAGGTCCTCCTTTTGAAACACATTGGCGATTTCCGAAAGACTCATTCCCAATTCCTTCATATAGGCGATCATATCCAGTCTGGCATTTTGATAGATATCGTAGTAGCGATATCCACTGCTGGGATCCACATAGCGAGGCACCAGCAGGCCCATTTCATCGTATAATCTCAATGTGGAAATTGAGATTCGGTTGAGCTTGGCCATCTTGCCGATGGACAACAGTTCTTCTTTCATGGCCGCCTCCTAAAACTTTTCTTATTGTAAAGTGTAGCGTCGAGTAAGAGAATATGCAAGCACCAAACTTCCACAAAAGAGCAATTCTAACATCACCTTCGGCCTTTTATCTATTTATTGTCCTCTTCACAAAGCCACTCGAGCTTTTGCTCCAAAGGTGTTATAAGCCATATGTTCACGCCAGTCTCCCATTCCCTCCAAGACACACTTTTTTCTCCATATTTCGCGCAATTTTCTTGCTTTTCTCATGGTGATTTGCTAGGATGAAAGAGTAGAAAACCAGACAATTTTTACATCTGACCTGGCGAGAAGAAATGTGCCATGTGATAGCCCAGCATTTGATTGGAGTGCCAGCATCCATTGTATGCGATACAGCTTTGCGCAAGACATAGCAGTTTTTTTACCTTTCATTCCACTTTTGGGCATAGGATTTCACTGGGTATTGTCCATTTCTACAGAAATTCCAAGGGAAATACAATTGCTTCTCCATAGGAGAGCTTTCTGAAAGGAGATACAAAATATATGGGATTGATCAAAGCGGGCATCGGAGCCTTGGGCGGAACTCTAGCAGATCAGTGGAAGGAGTTTTTTTACTGCGATGCAATAGATAAAGATGTTCTGGTTGTAAAGGGTGAGAAGAGAGTAGGCGGACGTTCTTCCAACAAAAAAGGCAGCGATAATATTATTTCAAGCGGTTCCGGAATTGCTGTTGCAGATGGTCAGTGTATGATCATCGTAGAACAGGGAAAGGTTGTGGAGGTTTGTGCAGAACCCGGACAGTTTACCTATGATGCATCCACAGAACCAAGTATTTTTGCCGGAAGTCTGGGAGAGGGGATCCACAGGACTTTTGATACAGTAAAGAAGCGTT
>CAJJPW010000267.1 GCA_905193725.1 uncultured Eubacteriales bacterium | reverse complement strand
CCCACAGCCAATGGCAAACCCCACATCGGGCACATTCTCACCCGTTGCATCAAGGATTTAATCCCCCGCTACAAGAGCATGCAGGGGTATAATGTGCTGCGTAAAGCCGGTTGGGATACCCATGGCCTGCCAGTAGAGCTGGAAGTGGAAAAGATGCTGGGCCTGGACGGCAAGGAACAGATCGAAGAGTACGGCGTAGAGCCGTTTACCGCCAAATGCAAGGAGAGCGTTTGGAAATACAAGGGGGAATGGGAAAGGATGTCCGAGCGGGTTGGCTTCTGGGCAGACATGGAAGACCCCTATATCACCTACGACAACAACTATATCGAGTCCGTTTGGTGGTCTTTGAAGCAAGTATATGATAAAGGCTTACTATATAAGGGCCATAAAATCGTGCCCTATTGCCCCCGGTGTGGCACAGCTCTTTCCTCCCATGAGGTGGCGCAGGGTTATAAAGACGTCAAAGAGACTTCCATTTTCGTCCGCTTTGTAGTGAAGGGCGAGCCAGACACATTTTTCCTGGCTTGGACAACCACCCCTTGGACACTTCCCTCTAATGTGGCACTGTGTGTCAACCCCAATGAGACGTACGTCAAGCTGGAGTCGGAGGGTAAGAAATACTATATGGCAAAGGCACTAGTGGAATCCCTCTTTGGCGAAGGTATGCAAATTTTAGAGGAATACGTGGGCAAAGACTTAGAGGGCAAGGAATATGAACCCCTGTTCCCCTATGCAGACGTAGATAAAAAGGCATTTTACATCGTGTGCGATACCTATGTAACTCTCACAGACGGCAGTGGTATCGTCCACATCGCTCCCGCCTTTGGTGAGGACGACGCCAACGTGGGCAGAAAATATGACCTGCCCTTTGTGCAACTGGTTAAGCCAGATGGAACCTTCCCAGCAGAGACTCCTTGGGAGGGAAAATTCGTCAAAGATGCTGATCCACTGATCATAGACGATTTGGAACAAAGAGGATTGCTGTTCAAGCGGCTCAGCTACGAACACAGCTACCCCTTCTGCTGGAGATGCGATACTCCGTTGCTGTACTATGCAAGAAGCACTTGGTTTATTCGCATGACGGCCTTAAGAGATCATCTGCTCAAAAACAACGCCTCCATCAACTGGATGCCCGAGAGCATCAAAGACGGACGCATGGGTAACTTCCTGGAAAACGTCATCGACTGGGGCATCAGCCGGGAGCGGTATTGGGGAACTCCCCTTCCCGTTTGGGTGTGCGACTGTGGCCATATCCACGTGATTGGCAGCATCGCCGAGCTCAAAGAGATGAGCGATAACTGCCCCGAGGATATCGAACTGCACAAACCGTTTATCGATAAGGTGACCATTCGCTGTGAGAAATGCGGCGGCCAGATGCACCGTGTGCCAGAGGTGATCGACTGCTGGTACGACTCTGGCTCTATGCCCTTTGCTCAGTGGCACTACCCCTTTGAAAATAAGGAAGTGTTTGAAAAGCGGTTCCCCGCCAACTTCATCAGTGAGGCAGTGGACCAAACAAGAGGTTGGTTCTATACCCTGCTTGCCATTGGCACGCTGATCTTTGATCGGGCGCCCTTTGAAAACTGCATCGTTCTGGGCCACGTGCAGGATAAAGACGGACAGAAGATGAGCAAGCACAAGGGCAATGTGGTAGACCCTTGGACGGTGCTAGATCACCAAGGAGCAGATGCTGTCCGCTGGTACTTCTACTCCACAGCCAGCCTTGGTTGCCCAACCGCTTCCATGGGGACGCAGTCAGTGAATCCCAGAGAAAGTTCATGGGGACGCTTTGGAATACCTACGCCTTTTACGTGCTATATGCGGAGATCGACCAGTTCGACCCCACAAAGCACACGTTAGAAATGGATAAGCTCAACATCATGGACCGGTGGATTTTATCCCGTCTCAATACTTTGATTCAGACGACCACCGACCATCTAGACCACTATCGCCTCACCGAGGCTTCCAGAGATCTGTTGGAATTTGTAGATCAGCTCTCCAACTGGTATATCCGTCGGTGCCGGGATCGGTTCTGGGGCAGTGCCATGACCGACGATAAGGTCAGCGCCTTCCAGACGCTCTACACTGTGTTAGAGACGACAGCACGCCTGATTGCGCCATTTACCCCGTTTATGGCCGAGAGCATCTATCAAAATATCGTGAGAAATGTGCAGAAGAACGCTCCCATCAGCGTGCACCTCACCCAATATCCAGTGGCAGATCAAGCGCTGATCGATACCCAGCTGGAAGAGTATATGAATAGCGTGCTGCAAATTGTAGTGCTGGGCCGCGCCTGCCGGAATTCCTCTGGCATCAAAAACCGTCAGCCCATTGGGCAGATCTTTGTCAGCGGCGTAGAAAACCTGCCTGAGACCTATGTAGACGTGATCAAGGGCGAGCTCAACGTGAAAAACGTCTCTTTTGGCGCAGCAGCGGAGGAATACATCACCTACCAGATTAAGCCTCAGCTCCGTACATTGGGGCCCAAATACGGCAAACTGCTGGGAGGCATCCGCGCCCACCTACAACAGGCCAATGGCATCGAGATCGTCAGCGCGGTGAAGGATGGCGGCATGTACTCCTTCTCGGTAGATGGCCAAACCGTAGAGCTGAGCCAGGATGATATCTTGGTAGAGCCGCTGCAAAAAGAGGGTTTTGTAGTAGAGGTGGAAGGCAGCTTTGCCGTGATCATCGACACTCACCTTACGGAAGAGCTCATCCAAGAGGGCTTTGTGAGAGAGATCATCAGCAAGGTGCAGACCATGCGAAAGGAAGCGGGCTTTGAGGTCACCGACCATATTATCCTCTATGCTACCACAGAGGGCAAGATCATGGATATCCTCAGACAAAACGCCAGCTCCATTGCCAAAGAGGTACTGGCAGACGATGTACAGTATGCTGCCGTTGCCGGCGGTTATGAAAAGGAGTGGAACATCAACGGCGAGAAAGCCCTGTTGGGTGTGAAAAAGCTCTCCTAAAAGTGCAAAACAAAGGCCAGCGTCGTGTTATCAGGCGCTGGCTCTTTTTATGGGAATCACTCTGCCCGGCGCTCCTGGAGCAGCTTCGCCAATTGGTGGGTTCTCCTAAGAGCCTCCTCGTCTTCCCGGCTGGGCAGTGTGTCAGTACGCAAACTGCACACCCTTTGACAGAGGCTGGCATTCATCATCTGTAGCAAAATGGCTGCTGTCTCTTGGGCATTTCCAGGCTCCCCGTCCCCTCCCCCACACAGTATTAGCCCTCC
>CAJJPW010000266.1 GCA_905193725.1 uncultured Eubacteriales bacterium | reverse complement strand
TTGCTTGCTAGAATAACCGCCAATGCAATAGCCAAGACGATGAAGATGATATACTCAAGCCCTGAATTGATCTTGCCAAAGAAAGCGCCATCTAGATATACATTCGCGATTCTCAGAGCCATATACACAAACACATGGAGAATGTACACATAGATGGAGTGCTGGCCAATGTATGAGAAAAATGTCTTGCGTTTGGGCGTAAGGCTGATGAGGGACAGCGAAACAGCTACTGCCGCAAACAGATACAAAAACCGGCACAAAAGCCCATAGCCAGGGAAGTACAGGGAATCATAACTACTATAGGGATTCATAAACACGGGAATAAAGCGATGATAAATATCCTGATAACCAAATACACACAGGAGAATCAGCCCAATGATGATCACGGCGCCTCCAATCTGAAAGCGTTTCTTTTTTAGTGCTACTAGAGATTTTTCCTTGAGAAAATATCCAAACAGGAAGAAAGGATAGTGCCCCACTAGCATATTGACGCTTAAGTAACCGATATAGGGCGCAAATCCAATGGCTAGGGAACATAAGCCTGCTACTAGCAGCACGGCCCAAGGTTTTTTGTTGTGCACGATGGAAGGGGTGAGCATCTGATATACGAACATGGCTAAAAGATACCACAGCGCCTGGGTAGGCCGCAGCCAAAACATCTGAGAGGTACCGGATACCACAAAAAAGATACTCTGTGTGCCTGTAAAGCAATACAGCAAATACATGGCAAATTGTGCGATGAGATACGGAATAAAAAGCCGGGTAATCGCCACGTTATACCGCCTATTGTTGATGCGATTTTTGGAGAGATAGCCGGATAATATCATAAAACACGGCATGATAATGAAGTTGATAAACTTATATAAAATTTTGATATAATCTGAGCTATCGTATAATGGGCTTAGGGCGACATGCATAATGACCACCATGACCATAGTGATGGCTTTGGCGTTATCCAGCCAATAAGAGCGCTGGCGACTAGGTGCGTTGGATGCTTCCATATGATCTCCTCCATATTATTTCTCAATAAATTTAGTATTCCCAATTTTGGAAAGGTATACTTTATCAGAGGATGAAAGCAAAATAAAAAACTACTCTCACTAGAGTAGCTAAAAAAATGTCATACTATATTTCGCAAGAATGATAGAGTATTCCCAATTTTGAAAAGGTATACTCATACAAAAATAAAATTCACAGTAATTAATTATATATATGGATAGAAAAATTTGCAAGTTATTTATAGGAGAAATAGCAGTTCTATGTGGACTAAAGCAGCACATCCTAGACTGATAGGAGACTTGAAATGTTAAGAGTGGTAAGTGGCTTTTCGTCACTATGTGGGCTCAAAAAAATAGGTCTTAAGAGAATAAAGTTTTAGTTGACGGTTCTATGGTGAATATAGTAAAATTTTACTGGTAGTATGGTATATTGGATCATCTCAATATCTCAAAAAAATAGCATTGAGCAGAATGGAAGGATGGAACGATGCAATTTGTCATTATTTCAATTTACATTGTACTTATCATTGTAGTATCGATTATTTCCAGCAAGAGGACGAATTCGTTAAATGATTTCTTTTTGGCAGGCAGAAACCTAGGGGGCTGGATGGCCGCGTTTGCCTATGGCGCCACGTATTTTTCGTCTGTCATTTTCATCGGTTATGCGGGGAGGCTGGGATTTACACACGGTGTGAGCGTATCGCTTATTGGCATTGGCAACGCGCTGTTGGGCAGCTGGCTGGCGTGGAAACTGCTTGCACGGCCCACCAGGAAGATCACTCACCGGCTAAAGGCATCTACCATGCCGGACTTTTTTCAAAAGAGATATCAAAGTAAGCCGCTCAAAATACTCACGGCGCTGCTCATCTTTATCTTTTTGGTGCCCTACTGTGCATCGGTGTACCAGGGCCTGAGCTACTTATTTGAATCAGTGTTTCACATTCCCTATATTTACTGTATGATAGGGATTGCGGTCATCACCGTGCTGTACCTAGTGGTGGGTGGATATGTGGCCACTACGCTCATGGACTTTATCCAGGGTATCATCATGATCGTGGGAGTGCTGCTGATGATCGGATTTGTGTTGGGTAATGAACATGTAGGAGGATTGGCCCAAGGGCTAGAGAAGATCGCACAGGTGGATCCTGTGTTAGTATCGCCTTTCGGGCCCAGCGACAAGATTGTATCGCTGCTATCTATGGTGTTTTTGACCAGCATCGGCACATGGGGGCTGCCTCAGATGGTGCACAAATTCTACGCTATCAAGGACGATAAGGCCATCAAGAAGGGGACGGTTATCTCCTCTGTCTTTGCGCTGATTATCGCTGGCGGCTCATACTTTATCGGAGCATTTGGGCGGCTCTTTACGGATAACCAAATACCCATTGACCCTTCTACTGGAGCGGCCAATGCAGAGCTCATCATGCCCACCATGCTCATGGAGGCCTTGCCAGAGGCGCTGCTGGGATTGATCGTGGTATTGGTGCTCGCGGCATCCATGTCTACACTGGCTTCTTTGGTGCTGATTTCCAGCTCTAGTGTGGCCATTGACCTAGCCAAAGGCACCATCAAAAAGGACATGAGCCAAAAATCCACACTGCTACTCATGCGCATTCTGTGTGTGGTGTTTGTAGTGGTTTCCCTCATTGTGGCACTGGACAAAAACAATGCGATTTTAACGCTGATGTCGTTCTCCTGGGGGACGCTTTCGGGGAGTTTCTTGGCGCCGTTTTTGCTGGGGGTGCGCTGGAAAAAGGTCACAAAGGCAGGCGCGTTTACAGGGGTAATCACTGGAGTGGTGATCAATATCGGAGGGGCGATTGCCTTTGGGCTGGACACCTCCATGGCACCGCTGTTAGGGAGCATCTCCATGATCGTCTCGTTTATCTTGACGGTAGTGGTCAGCCTATGCACCAAGCAATTTAAGCAGGAAGATGTGGAGAAGATCTTCTCAGAGGAGCCGGTTGTACAGCCTGAGCTGGAGGCAGAGTAGGACTCTGGGAAAGCGAAAAGGGGCAGGTGGCCTAATATGGATATATCCTACTCAAAAATATAGAAAATTAAAAGGCTTTCCCTCAAAGAAGGAAGTTTTGGGGGGAAGGCAATCGTTAAAGGGAAATGGGTGTAGCGTGGTGCTGCACCTATTTCTGTATAGGCAGAAAAAAGTTGCCTAAAATGCCTGCTCCTCGGGAGACTCTGCGAGATTGCCCAGAACCCCTCTCCGCCTCGCTGCGCATCGGCACCTCTCCCCAA
>CAJJPW010000265.1 GCA_905193725.1 uncultured Eubacteriales bacterium | reverse complement strand
AATCAAGAGCAAATTATATCAGAAGGGGAGAGGACTGTCAAAATAAGCTCTCCAAATCCTTAATGGCGGTTTGTTGGTACAATACCAATGAACCGCTTTTTTCATGCAAAAATTCCGGAAGCCCCAAAAGGCAACCGTTTATTATAGATTGTAGAATACAAAAAATGGAGGTATTTCCCATGAGCATCATTATCGGCATCGACCACGGTTACTACGCCATCAAAACAGCGCATTGTTCATTTCCGGCTGGACTTACCAGCTACGGAGAACACGAACCCTACAGTAGAAGCAATTTGTGAGAAAGGACTTGAAACACAAAGAAAATAGCAGTGGAGGCTGAGTGGCATCCACTGCTATTTTCTTTAATGTGAAAGTTAACAGTTGTTTGATTTTCGAATGGGCAACAGCCTGATTGGAGAAGGTTTAGAAGAGACTGCTCACTATGAATGGTACGGATAATGCCAGTTTTGATTGGAAATAATGGCTGGGTTTAATTAGGAGATACAGAGTAATATTGTTCTAAGAAGTTAGAATGCAGCTTGTGGTTAATTAACCATGAAGATACAGTTTCTGGAGTTAATCCAGCTATATCGTAATCTTTGAACTCTAGGGAGAATGCTTCAATATTGCTTTTTAGCAGGCTAAGTTGAGATGTAGAAATTATCTTTGTATTATGAGTTAAATAAGCGTCGTCATCAAGGTGGGTCGTTGGAATGATTAAATAGCTGGTATATTGATGACCGGGGTATTCGGTTTCAAACCACCCACAGTGTTGATCCATTTGTCCAGCCTCGCTTTTGTGAATGCCCGTTCGATCAGAAGAAACGTTACTTTTACATTCGATAAGCATATAATTCTGATGGTCATCACACCACAAATTATCAGGCCCCTGTCGAAAAGATTTGTCCGGGCGTTGAGATTGAAACCCTAATAGCTTGCCAATTTCTTCAACAGCATGTTCAAATTTGTTGGCGGGCTGACTGAAAGATAGCTGCGACAAAATGTCGCGCAAAGATAATTGGAAATCTATGAAGTTTGGAAATTTGGAAACATAGTTAATTATGGAATTGGCGCGTTTCTCACTAAAAGTAGTGGACAATTTTTTGTAAGGTAATACTTCAGTGGGTTTTAATAGTTCGTTGTTTTTAGAAAAGGCAGTGTGCTGTAGTTCGGCAGAAGTTGATTTGTGGAAGAAGTGCTGGTACTTGGCAAGTAATTGCATATACCAGTATTTGTCCTCCCCAATGGTGGGTATATCAACAATTTTTTGAATGTGTAGACATGCGTCCTCGTAGTTGCCGGACACTGCGCAGTCGTACGCAAGACGTTCTTCAAGAAGAACAGTATAAATGCTACTACGATTTTCATTGGATTCACAAATTTCATCCATTTTTTCATTATAGTAATCTTTCCAGTCAGAATCACGATCAATGCATTGATTGATAGTTTCCATTAGGCTTGAAAGCTCATCAGAAGAATTGTCGCTGTCCATATTGGCAATCTCAAAACCGATATCTAGTTGTTTTTGGGTTTGAGGGGAGAAAAAGTTTTTATTCGTGCTGGAACGAATAAATTTTATAAGATCATCGCCTAAAAGAATGATTACACTATAATCCTTTTCACCGCGAACACTTCGCCCAAGACCTTGTTCGATTTTCTGAGCAATTTTGATTTTTGCAATATCGCTATTGCTTCGGCATAATTCTTCGTAATTGTCGGCAAGGTTATCTGCGTAGGGAAGAGAATCGATAATTAGAATGCGGCATGATTCATCAGGAAGATCTATACCATCATACCGATTTGCAAAAACAATATTACGACGATGACTAGAAACAATATCAGGAGAAGCCCTAACAAAGTCTATAACAGTCGAGTACATGTTAGGTGTACCCTTATTTGCAAGTATGGCACCGTAAGATGTATATTTGCTAGCTTTCTCAAAACTTGGTACAAGGACAGCTAAGCCATATTTTTCGTGTGATGAGGTTAAAAGCAAATTTTCGATTTCTTTCTGCTTTGTATTCTTGCAAATCATAGAGGGGATTAAAATCATCTTTTCGCCAGACCAACGGTAATTTGAATCGATAAGGGGATTCTCTATAGCAGAAATAGATAGATCTAATCCTTTGACAAATAGCGTGTCCTCTTGCGTGGTTGCTGACATTAACACACGATGAGATGCAGTGTGGAAAATTCCAAATGACTTTATTGGAATGCACTCTGGAGAAATCTCTATCGCATTACTGGAAACATAGGCTCGACAAAGTGGAATTTGATCCCTAATAAGCGGCCAAGCAAATTTGATGGAAGAATCCTGAGTGCGCGTTGAAAGAAGCTGTATCACGGCCTCACCTTTATCATGCCAGGCCCAGTAGGGAATGGCGTGCGAATCGGAATCGTGCCCATTTAAAATATCTTGGTAAGTTCCTTCCCCTTGTTGTTTCAAATCATCTACAAACAGGGAGAGGAGAGTGTTGTATAGGGAGTCCTTTTTCTCTATACGGATTGTGCAAGAGGATAAAATTGAATCCATACAAGCATGAGAGTCATCAAGAATTATGCAACCAACATGGAATGAACGCCCACCAATTCCAAAAAGAGAGAGACCGTTGAATATTTTTTGCACATAGGTGATGAGAATTTTTTGACTGTTTAAAAATTCTTGGGGAATTTCGCGTTCATTGGTTCCGAGATGGCAAAAGGGAATGCCGAACTTTTCGGCGTCGGCGCATGCTTGTTGCATTAGATAAATATTGGGACATACATAAACGACAGGACCACTGTTACTATTAAGATAAGAAAGACCAATAAGAAGACCAATAAGAGTTTTGCCTGAGCCAGTGGGAAGTTTGATTATGATGTCTCTGTCTTGGCGTCGATTGCTATACCATTCGGTTAAAATGCGGTCTTGAGTGGGACGAAGAGGCCCAGCTTCACTTTTTCGATCCAAAGATTCATAGATTTTTGAAGGAACGGTTTGCTTTTGTGAAATGGTAGCTTTTTTGTATTTGGAAAAGTTTGCCATACGAGACCTCCTTAAAAGAAATACTGTTTGGTGAAAATTGAGATATGCGAAAGACGTTGACAAATTAATTATAGATGCATTAAAAGAAAAGGTCAATGATTTGTGTAAGAATGGTGGAGTGACAGCGCTATTGCAAAAAGTAAAGAAACAGCGTATAATAAAGGCAAGGAAAGGGGGCGCTTATCCCATGCAGCAGGAAGAAAATTATCTGGCGCAAAGCATATCCCAAG
>CAJJPW010000264.1 GCA_905193725.1 uncultured Eubacteriales bacterium | reverse complement strand
AAGGAGGCCATTTGCTCCAACCGGGCCATTGTGCAGATCGCCAGCCAGGCGGGAGAACAGGCGGGAATGCCTAAGGGAGCCATTGGATTTATCGACAGGACGGACAGAGAGGCCACCACCTACATGATGGGGCTCAATGGCTTGGTCGACGTGCTCATCCCCAGAGGCGGGGCGGGGCTCATCCAATCAGTGGTGAAAAACGCCACCATCCCAGTGATCGAGACGGGCGTAGGAAACTGCCACACCTATGTGGACGCCAGTGCGGACGTGAACATGGCGGCGGATATTGTGATCAACGCCAAGACATCCCGGCCCTCTGTGTGCAATGCCTGTGAATCTCTGCTGGTGCATAAGGACATTGCAGACGCCTTTATGCCGGTGATTTTGAAGCGGTTTGCGGAAAAAAATGTGCAGGTAGTGGGCTGCGAGAGGTGCAGAGCCTACGGACAGATGGAGCTGGCCACACCGGAGGATTACGCGAAGGAGTTTTTGGATTACAAGATTTCGGCAAAGATTGTAGATAACATTGACGAGGCCATTGCCCACATCACCAAATACGGCACCATGCATTCGGAGTGCATTGTCACCAAGAGCTTTGACAGCGCTCAGAAGTTCACCTTGGAGGTGGACGCGGCAGCGGTATAAGTCGATGCCGCGGCAGTTTACGTCAATGCATCCACCCGTTTTACAGATGGATTTGAGTTTGGATTTGGAGCGGAGATCGGCATCAGCACCCAAAAGCTCCACGCCAGAGGACCCATGGGCCTCAGAGAGCTCACCTCCACCAAGTACACCATCTTAGGGGACGGACAGATCCGGTAAGGGTGGAAAAAACATCTTGGCAGCTGGCATAGTTTTTGGAGAGAAGAGCAGCTGCTATTGGCACGAGAACAATAGACACCTTCTAGAAAAAATGGGAAGTGTTCTTTCAAAATTGGAGGTTGCCAATCGGGAAAAGATGCGATATAATTAATTTTACCGCACTAGGTGGGGAGTTAGCGGTGCCTTGTAACTCGCAATCCGCTACAGCGAGGCTGAATCCTTCCTAGAGGGGGCGTATGGTAAAGCACGGTGCTGATAAGGGGCGTTGAGGGATGGGTCCTGTGCAATGCAGGGCTGTGAACCCTGTCAGGTCCTGACGGAAGCAGCAGTAAGCAGTTTTCTGTGTGTGCCGCAGGTCTGCCTGTTCTGAGTTACCTACCAGATTACCTTTTATGATGCGCTTTCGACGGGGAGTGTGCGGTACTTTAAAAAGCAGTGAATCGCTGCTTTTTTTTGCTTTAGCAATAGAATGGCAAGGCCAAATGATAGAAATTTTGGTATGAGGTAGGTAGATGACGCTGGAAAAAGAGCGGAATATGGGGGGAAAATATTGGGACAAAAATAAAGGAAGCGTATCCCTTGACTTACCAGCGGAAACATGTATACTTAGTAGTGGATTAAATAAATGTAAATGCTTTAGGTGTAGTATGAAAAAACAATCAAAAAGGAACATGTGGCAGCTGATCTACATTGGAATCACCATTGCAGTGATCGTATATTTGGGGATTTCTGATAACAACTTTGCCAAAATTCAGAACAGCTTAGCCACCATGAATGCGAATTACCTGTGGATTTGCCTGGGGCTTATGGCTGGTTTTTTTGTGATCAACGGCCTGAGCATGAAATACATTGGAACAATAGTGGGCGAAAAGGGCAAATTTCTCAGCATGCTCAAATATGCAGTAATTGGCGAATACTATAGTGCACTGACACCCTTTGCGTCGGGTGGGCAGCCGGTTCAAGTGGTTTACATGAAGCGAGATAATATGAGCATCGCCAATGCCACCTGTATTCTGGCCATTCGGTATATTGCCTATAACGTGGCGATTTGCGCATTTTGCATCATCATGTTCGTATTTCGCGGAGCGGAACTTTACCAGATGTACTCGGGAATTTTTTGGCTCACTATACTTGGATTTGTCATCACCAGCGCGTCGGTTATTTTGGTATTTATGATCATTATCCGCAAAAGCTGGGTGGTGAAAGTGGGAAATTTCTTCATCAATCTACTAAAGAAGATCCGTATCATCAAAAACTACGAGAAGATCCAGGAAAAATTTGACTCTACTGTGGAAGATTTTAGCGCCGCTTCGGACTATATTCGCCATAACAAGCTAAAGATTGTGTTAAACTGCCTAGTTTGTGCGGCGATGATTGTTTGTAATTTCTCGGTTTCCTATTTTATTTATCGATCCTTTGGGCTCACTGAGCATTCTTGGTTGGACCTTGTTACCATGCAGGCGTTTTTATACGTCACTGTGGCGTTTGTTCCCACGCCTGGTGGATCTGGCGCGGCAGAGGGCGGTTTTTCTGTGTTCTTTAGCAAGTTCTTTTCCCAGGATTATATTTTCTCCGCTATGCTCTTATGGCGGGTAATCACCTATTTCCTGATCATTGCTGTGGGTGCGCTCACTGTCATTGGTGACGAACTCCTGCGGATGCGCCGCTCCAAACAGCATGTGGAAGAATAGCCATTTATGAGGGAGAAAGGGGAACATGAGATGTCAACTGTGAAAAAATCTCTTGGGAAATCTTTTTTCCTGGCCTTGGTTTTGCTGTTGGCCATCCAGATTGTGAGGCTCATTGCATCAGAGTGTATGCTGGGGTTTACAGATGTCTCTGTTTATGGCAAGCAAGTAGCGGAACTCATTGCAATTTTTGTAATTGCCATTTTATTGGTAGTGATTTTCAAGCCGGAGCAGCCACAATACGCCATGTATTTGCCCAAAAAGAAGGGACTCAGGTGGGCGTATATTGCCTTAGGGCTGGTTACTTTAGTGATGGTGATCATCTACCCGGCGTTTTACGGGGGATACCACTTAAAGCTCTTGGTGCCTTTGCTGCTCTATGGCGTGGTGATGCCACTGGTCGAGCAAGCTATGTTTGAAGGGTATTTGTGGAACTACTTTGAAAAATCTGCCAAAAACCAGTGGGTAGTTGGGGTACTTACCGCCATTCTGTTTACACTGTGGCGGCTGGCTTTTGCCGATGTCATGTATTACGTCTCTATGGAGAGCGGAGTGGCTCTGGAGACGTGCATCCTGTGGCAGGGGCTGATTGGCCTGGGAACAGGGCTGCTCACCGGTATTGTTCGCTTGAGGAGCAAGAGCACGTTTTTAGGAGTGCTCATACAGAGTTTGATCGCTCTAATATTTTTATAAAAAATGTAAAAAAAGTCTGGCTTTTTAACAGAGTTTATTGTATAATATGTTTT
>CAJJPW010000263.1 GCA_905193725.1 uncultured Eubacteriales bacterium | reverse complement strand
GGCTATTGGCATGGTGAATAACAAGACCACTGCCGTGCGAATTATCCCCGTGCCTGGCAAGACAGTGGGAGATGAAGTGAGCTTTGGAGGGTTATTGGGCACTGCTCCCATCATGCCGTACCGCAAGGCTTCTCCCCAGGTGTTTGTCAAACGGGGCGGCCGAATTCCCGCGCCACTTCATTCCCAGAAAAACTAAATTTTTGTGTTTTTCCAAGGTGGTTCGGACACACTATATGGTAACTGATTGTTTTACGTATAGATTTCACAGACAAAGGAGGTAGGATCTCTATGGAAGAAAAAGAACTTCTCAGAGAGCAAGTTGCGCAAAAGGATACCTGGAAACTAGAGGATATTTATGGGACAGAGGAGGAATGGGAACAGGAGTACCAGGAGCTCACCCAAATGATTCCCCTGCTAGAACAGCACAAAGAGACCATCTTGCAGGACGCCAAGTCCCTAGCACAGGGTTTAAAGGAGATTGACAAGGCTGCCCACATGGCAGAACGGCTATATGTATACGCCAAGATGAAAAAGGACGTGAACAACTTAGATGAGGCGGCACAGGCTAGAGCTGATCGTGCGTTTTTAATCAACGTTCGCCTCTCTTCTGCCGTCTCCTATATCAATCCCCTGCTGCTCTCTGTGGACTCCAAGGTGCTGCTGGGTTATCTGTCAGAATGTCCTGATCTGGCCGACTATCGGTTTATGATTCACGACTTGCTGCGCATGAAAAACCACGTGCTATCCGAACAGGAGGAGCGGCTACTCTCTATGGCTGGCGACTTTGCAGGAGGCGCCAAGGAGATCTTCACCATGCTCAACAATGCAGATCTCACATTCGGCACTGTCAAAAACGAGCAGGGCGATACTGTACAGCTCACCCATGGCAGGGACATCAACCTCATGCATTCTCAAGACCGCCGCGTGCGGGAGGATACCTACCACACCTACTACCAGTCCTTCCGGCAGATGCTCAATACCATCGCCGCCACCTACGCAACCAGCGTAAAGAAGGATGTGTTTTATGCCCAGGCCAGAGGATACCAAAGCGCTCTGGAAAAGGCACTCTATGTGGATAATGTACCGGTGAGCCTCTATGACAATCTGATCGATATCATCCACAAAAACCTCCCCACTATGTACCGCTATATTGACATTCGCAAAAAGGTGTTGGGCATCGACGATTTTAAGATGTATGATATCTACGCCCCACTGGTGAAGGACATTGAGAACAACTACTCCTATGAGCAGGCGGTGGATATCAATCTAAAAGGCTTGCGGGTTTTAGGAGAAGAGTATATGCAGACCTTTGAGCGTGCGTTTTCCGAGCGCTGGGTGGACGTGTACGAGACCAAGGCCAAGACCAGCGGCGCCTACTGTTTTGGCACCTATGGTGTGCACCCTTATGTGCTGCTCAATCACCGGGGAGATTTAGACAGCGTGTTTACCATCGCTCACGAGATGGGGCATGCCATGCACTCCTATTACTCGGATAAAAACCAGCCCTATCCTCTAGCAGGTTACACCATATTTGTGGCAGAGGTGGCTTCTACTGTCAATGAGATTCTCCTCACCAAATATCTGTTGGATCACACCCAGGACGAAAAGGTACGGCTTTACATCTTAAATAACTACATCGACCAGTTCCGCACCACTGTGTTCCGCCAAACCATGTTTGCCGAATTTGAAAAAATCGTCCACGAAATGGCAGAACAGGGCAGAGCGCTGACAGCCAAGGAATTTAGCAAAGTATACGGAGATCTCAATCGCCTGTACTATGGGCCAAAGGTGGATACAGACGAAGATATCTCTCTGGAATGGGCGAGAATTCCCCATTTTTACAACGCTTTTTACGTCTATAAATACGCCACTGGTTTTTCCTGTGCAGTGCAGATTGCCAATCACATCTATTCCACAGGGGATACCAAAGGGTATATGGAATTCCTCAAGAGCGGCGGCAGCGATTATCCTCTGGAAATCCTCAAAAAGGCAGATGTAGATCTGTTAAGTGGCGACCCTATTAGAAGCTGTATGACGGCCTTTGCCGATGCAGTTGACGCCTTTGAAAAGGCTGCTTTCTAACCCACTATACAAATGAATTAACAGAGAAAAGGGCGGGATCTATTGATTAGATACCGCCCTTTTTCTCTTCTTAAATGGTTGTTGTTGGTTTTATTGTGGATCATTGCACAGCCGGACAATGGCATTGACCAAAATTTGAGAGAGCTCTACCAGCCTGTCTATCTCAATATATTCATTGGGCTGATGTTCCACTCCCTCTTCCCCGGGCATAGTCGCCCCGAAGGTCACCGCATTTTCAAAGGCCCGGGCATAGGTCGCGCCTCCGATGGCTAAGCAATAGGCATCCTGCCCTGTGCACTCCTCATACACGCTCTTGAGCGTCTGCACTAGGAAAGTATCCTCTGAAATAAAGTGAGATGGCAGCTCATGCAAGATGTTTATGGCAAATCCTTCTTTGCCAAAGGTGTCCTGCAGGCGAGTCAATACCTCTTCCCGCGTCAAACACATGGGATAGCGGATATCCAAGGCAATGCGGATTTGATTATCCTGCGCATGGAACACCCCCACATTGCAAGTGAGTCTCCCAGAATAGTCCCTGTGATCTAAACCCAGCCGCTCTCCAAAGACGGTGTTGCCAATGTATTTCCCCAGCGAAAACACTGCCTGCTCCAAATCTCCATTGGCAATGGGCAATGTGTTTAGGAACGACACCAGATAAGTGAGGGCGTTATCTCCCTTTTCTGGAGTAGACCCATGGGCGGACTTTCCTATGGCGGTGAGCTCATAATACCCACCTTTTTGTTCCACATGGATTTGTACAGGGCTCGCTTCGTTGAATAGTTCTACCATGGCAGGCAACGCCTCTCCCTTGGCCTTTATTTTACAACTTGCCTTTGCAGGCACCACGTTAGCCCTCTCTCCACTGTGGAAGTCAATGAGATAAATTCCCTCCATGGCGATATTCTCTATGGGTTTGAAAAGCTCGATGTGTAGCGTCCCCTTTTCGCAGTTGATAATGGGAAAGGACCCATCTGGAGAAAAGGCCATATCCGGCATAGGCTGGCTCCTTTTGTACTCCTCCATATCACCCCAGCCGGATTCCTCATCACATCCAAAGATCAGGCGCACTTTTTTGTTAAGGGCAATCCCCTCTTCTTGAATGGCATAAAGGGCATAAAGGGTAGCAATGGCTGGCCCTTTGTTGTCTATCGCGCCTCTTCCATAAATTCTCCCATCCTTTT
>CAJJPW010000262.1 GCA_905193725.1 uncultured Eubacteriales bacterium | reverse complement strand
GAATTAGCAAAGATCTCTAGGTTTCAGGCAGAGCTGGAGAAGCAGTCGCAATGATTTCGTAAGAATTTTTTACGGGGTGAAATGGTCTGATGTCATTTCACCTCTTTTACATGTATACCAATCTCCCCTGTGCTGGGACATTTTATTTCCCACAATTGGTGTCTCTAGGTTTTTCTGAGCAGATGGCAATGCCTCCCCCTATCATGGAAATAGATAAGTTGTAAAGCAGTACCCTCTGTCTTTTCCCAATACTTTATGTAGTGCTTGCATGTTAGATCTGGTAAGACAAATTTACAATTTTTTTAAACTTCCGATGGATAATTCCCTTTTTTACATTTTTAACTGTGATATACTGTTATATGGAAGCGTGCAAAAAAGGAGTTTACATCAATATGAAAAAATTTACGATATTTCTTCTCATCTTATCTCTCATGGCCATCCCCTTGATTGGCTGTAGCTCTGATGAGAAGCCACAAGAGGAAAATGACGAGCAGTTGGAGCTTTTGTTAAGTGCTACTGCTTACGCTGTCTCGCAAAAAAACGTCCAAAGTTTTAATGGCGCGCCAGATGCTGCCTTTGTGGATGCCTTTTTATCCCATGTATTATATACCGATGCTTATCCCAAAGGGGAGATCAGTGTATTAGAACAAGACGACTATCTGCTGGTTTTAGATAACGGCATTGAAGAGTTATATTCCCTGTATTTTGCCGAAGGCTCATATCCCGGTGTAGTCGCTAGTGGCTTTGCCACTCAACACGAGGATGGATATGCCTTTACCACTAGCAGCTCAGAGGATATTACCTATTCCTTCAACATTACCAAGCAGCAAGAACTGGAAAATGGCAACCTTCAGATTACGGCAACACTTGTCCAAAAAAATTACGCAGATGATCTCACCCAAGATGTTGGGGAGTTTACCATAGTCGTCCAGCCCAGTGAGGATTCCTTTTTCGGTTACTTACTAGTTTCGGTAGAGGGCCAGACAAATGTAGATCTCTCCGCCAATGTGCTGGGGGATGAGCCCTCTGAGACGGTAGAGGTAATGCAGCCCCTGCTGGATTCCATCGCAAAAGCCGCTTATACCACCCAAAGTGGTTTTGAGCAACAGCCTAGTGGCGCATTTGCATGGCAGACCATCTACTATCTGCTCTCTGACTATCCAGAGGAGTACACCTCCGACATCACCCGGTCTGAAGATGGCAGCATTATTGTGCCTCAAAGCACTATGGCCCAGTACTTTAAAAACTGCTTCTCCTATTCCTTTGGATCGCTGCCGGACATCCCCAGTACCCTGGCCACTTACATCTCCTATGAGCCTGCTGACCAGACCTACCGGATTGCATGCAACCCACAGTCTGGCTATCATGTAAACGTGGATGGCACTGAGTCCCTCAGTAGCAGCGCCGTCATTACCCTCACACTGATGAAAGACGTCAACGAAGATATGGCAGACCTGCTAGCCACCGTTGTAGTAGAAGTCGTGCCAGCAGAGGATGTCTCTTACTTCTATCAGGTGCAAAATGTCTACTATAGCGCTCTATAGCAACTAAGAGAAACTACTAGCTTAAAAATGAGACCTGAACGCATTGTCCGGGTCTTATTTTATTTTTTCTTCATTTTTTTATTCTTTTTCCAACGTCTTCTCCAGCTGTCGCCACACCATAGGTTGTTTTTTCTTCAAATTGATGGGCTGAAAGGTTGCGCTATCCACAAAGGCATGCTCTGTAAGTCCGGTAACCAGCAGCGTGCTATCCGCTTTTCGGATCACCTCATATAGGAGTTGGCACCGGACAATTCTCAGCTCTTTCATCTGCACCTTTACCAACACAGTGTCCCCATATTTCGCCCCCTGGTGATACTCTGCCTGCGCTTTGATGAGGGGAAACATCACACCTTGCTTTTCCAGTTCTCCATACTGGATGCCATACTCCTCTAAAAACTCCGTTCTAGCCACTTCAAACCAGGGAAAATAGCGGGAATGGTGTACGATCCCCATTTGATCTGTCTCCGCATACCTCACTTTGATCTCTGTGGTGTACTGCATATCTCTCTTATCCCTTCTCACACGATCTTTTGGAGTCTGGCGTACTGAAAGAGGTACTGCTGTACAATACCTCCGTACTGCCCAAACTTCTCGTTTACCAATTGTACGAGCTCTCTATCGTTTTTAGGCTCTTCTCCATAAAAGGTCTTCAGCGCTCGCTTGATCCAAACGTCTCTGGGAAAGGCGGACTTCTTCTCGTAGGCAAACAGCAAAATACAGTCTGCCACTTTGGGGCCCACCCCACTTAACTCCATGAGCATCTCCTTGGCCTCCCTGTAACCCAGGTGATAGGGGGCGTCCAGGTCAAATCCATCTAGGATCGCACAGCATGTCTTTTTGATATACGGAGCCCGATACCCCAAGCCAATCTCCCGAAGGCTTTCCTCGCTCTGTTCCCCCAAAATGTGAGCTGTGGGGAAATCGTAGTACATCTGCCCCTCAAAGAAAATAGGCCTTCCCCATCTCTCGCACATGCGCTGGATAATCCCACCAATCCTCTTGATATTGTTGTTGGCGGATATGATAAAGGAAATTATCGTCTCAAAAGGGGGCTGGTTGAGCACTCGCAGGCCTTTGGCATAGGCAAAGCTGGCCTGGATGGTCTCATCTCCGTCAAACTGCGCCATCATCTCCTCATAGGAAAACCCCAGGTCAAAGTAGTGCCACCAAATTTCCTCCATCTCCTGCTGGGTAGTGGGATAAATTTCCACTCCCTCTTGTATCTTCCTCACATGCAGCACTCTGCCGTGAGCCACACCTGTATAGACGCCGTCTTGGGACACAAACCGAAAGCACTGGCCGCACGCAAACACCTGCTCGGGCTCTATGAACTCCCCGTAAATTTTCGCCCTGTTCCCATTTAGTTCGTATCTGTTTTTCAACTTTTTCTACTGCTCCACGATCTTCAGACTATCCAGTATTTCCTGCCTTTGCTCTGGGGTCGCCAGCTTGTGAAATACGTTATAGGTGATATCCGTCTTTTGTATTTGATCCCTTAAAAACCAAATGGCATCCACCGCTGCCCTGGCATGGTCAAAGGCGATGTTGCTATCGTCTACAATCTCCGACTTGCTACTTAAGTATTTGCCATATTCCCGCGTCTCTAAGATCACAGGAGAGAACCGCAGCTCGTCTTTGGTGAGCGTCACCTGTTTTTTCAGCTCTACCACCCGATGTCCTGCTTGATTTTCATACTCTTTCTTCTCGCAGGAAATCTGGTCAATGGAAAACCACCCCG
>CAJJPW010000261.1 GCA_905193725.1 uncultured Eubacteriales bacterium | reverse complement strand
GTTGAGCCGATCCAGATCGGCTCTGGGCGGGTTCGCCGGGTCGTATGTCGGGTACATCGCCATGGCGAGCAGCGCGCCGGTGTTCACGTCCATGGCGATTGCCTGCACGCTCACCGCGTCGTTGACCTGCGCGCATTCGCGCACGGCGCGCTCCACCGCCGCCTGAACATCCCGGTCTCCAAAAATCCCTGCCCCGCCAACGGCAACACCAAGCGGGAGTTCATCAAGGAATTCTTCACCCAGCTCACCCACCAGATGCCCAATGTGAAGCAGAACATGCTCACTGCCATTCGCAACACCCAAAACTACAATTTGTGGGACAAGGTGTACCCGGGGGAAGGCGAAAAAAAACCTCATGGCAAAAAGGCCTAATCAAACTTTTGATACTTCCAGATTGCCCCATAGTCTTTTTTGTCAGTCCTTGGCATCATTTCAACTAGCAGGCTCATCTCTTTCCTCAGCAGCGTCTTCTTTCACATATCTCATGAGAATTTTGGCCACATCGCTTTTTTGCCGGCTGCGCTTTTTCTCCATCCTTTTGCACTCCACAAAGCCCAACTTGCGGTAGCACTCCATAGCGGGAGTATTGCTTGACACCACGTCCAGCAAGAACTCCCGGTATCCACTCATCTGCATGCTCTCTTGGATCATCGTTGAGGCCACTCGCTTTCTCCTAGCCTCATTTTTCACCGATACAAACTCCACAAACCCTGTAGTGGCGGGATATGGGAGAGGTGCTTCAAATTCCCCTTTTAAAATCCATTTGGCCAAAGCGCCCTTCACCTTGCCAAAATGCTTTTGATAAGAACGCACATCAGTCATCATAGCCCGGCCATAGCAGTCTGAAATCCCCATGACGCCCACAATTTGGTCTTCCACCTCTGCCACATAAAATCGATCTATCTGAATGCCACTGTGAATGGCATTTGCCACTCTCTCCATATCCCTACATAGCAGGGAAAAATCCCTTTCAAATCCCTGGGCAATGCACGTTGCAATTGCATGCCGATCTTCTTTGGTTGCTTCTCTAACTCTCATTTTTCTTTACCTTTCATTGTACTAAATACCAAGCAGGCGGCGCTGGTATCATCTTTCTTCAAAGTGCACGTGTTTTACAAAAAAACAGGCACTACATATTTTATCACATGCGATGCAATCGGAACACCCGGCGGGAAATACCTCTCTTTGGCGTCTGCAATGAAATCAGCCCATTGATAATACAACGCTTCTGCCAGTTCGCTTCGGAAAATGGCCTTTGGTTTTTCCTGACATCAAAAAGAGAGACTGCTCCGTCTCTCCTTTTTTGAAATCTTTTCTGTTTGCCGCCTCCCTGGGCAGCGGGCCTGGCTTGATTTTACGCTCAGGCTTTATTGTTTGGGAAACCCATGCTGATTAAAAGGGCTCTATCGATCTCTTCCATATAAGATCTGGGTAAAGTCGCAATCTTTTTGGTCAATCTCACTTTATCTATCGTCCTAATCTGCTCTAGCAGCACCACGCTGCGTTTGGATAATCCTTCGATATCCTCCAGCAAGATGTGAGTGGGCAGCGACGCCTTGTTCACATTGGAGGTGATTGCCGCCACGATTACCGTCGGGCTGTGTTTGTTGCCCATATCGTTTTGCACGATGAGCACAGGCCTTACTCCACCTTGTTCCGAGCCTTTTACTGGGTTTAAATCCGCATAGTAGATATCTCCTCGTTTGGTCATAATTTCACTCCCAGTATCTTTTTTGGACTCTTCGTTATACTTGACATCTCTTTTCCTCTTGTTGATACCATATATTATGCATATTTACAGAGAAATGTTTATGGCCGGAGCGCTGGCTGTGGGGAGCCGCGCCCACTCTCATTCGGGATGGCTGGATGCCTTCAAGTCCCCTAGACGCGGCTTTTTTTGTCCAAAAGCCTACGCCCCTGCCTGTTTCCCCAGCCAACTACGCCAAAAAGTAGTCATGTACTACTCCTAATTTTTCTGATTTGACGGATATACCTGTGCAATCCAGTTGGCCCTTTCCCCATTTTGGACAGTCAATTGGATACTTTCACTCCCCGCTCTATACATCTCCCTATTTTCTCTACCACACATGTATGGGGCTCATCAAGTCCGCCATTTTGTCATTATAAACTGCGCCAAAAGGAAGTACTTAGGCAATCTGCTTTTGCCGCTACCAAGCAGTGTTTGACCAGGCGGCGGCATGTTGCACCTTTTCCCTATTTCTCATTTTCTCCCGTGTATTGCCCGGCGTCCTCTAATATGGTAAAATGATACAGATTCGCCCAAAGCTTCCGCTGGCATTTCAGAGGCCGATGATCTATTGTCCGTTTGGGGCGTCTCACGAGTTTACCGCTCGTTGACCAGCGGCATAAGAGGATGGGAGATCGAGCTGGTACAAAAACTCTTTACTATCTGAGAAGGTTTTGCCATATATATAGATAAGCGCTTGGACTGCCAAGCACCCCATAAAGGAGGAAAAGGTTATCATGTCGTTTCGCCAAATTGTTTCGGAGATCAATGCAGTGGTGTGGGGCCCGATTTTGCTCATTTTGCTGGTGGGCACCGGCATCTTTCTCATGTTTCGGCTGCGGTTTTTGCCGCTGCGCAACTTAGGCCATTCCCTGCGCCAGGTATTCAAACGCCACGACAAAAAGGGCAAAGGAGATATCACCCCCTTTCAGTCGCTGATGACTGCCCTAGCCTCCACCATTGGCACGGGAAATATCGTAGGGGTCACCACCGCCATGATGCTGGGCGGACCAGGGGCGATTTTCTGGATGTGGGTTTCTGCCATTTTCGGCCTGGCCACCAAGTACGCCGAGTGCATGTTGTCCGTCAAGTACCGGACGACCAACGAAAAGGGCGAGATCGCCGGCGGCCCTATGTACGTTCTCAAAAACGCCTTCCCCTTTCGGCGCTTAGGGAAGATTTTAGCGGTGCTGTTCGCCTGTTTTGCGGTGCTGGCCTCCTTTGGCATCGGCAATCTGACCCAGGCCAACTCGGTAGCCGTGGCCCTGGAGGGCACCTTTTCCATCGACCCCAACATCACCGGCGTGGTGCTCACGTTTTTGGCGCTGGTGATCATCGTGGGAGGTATCCAGAGCATCGGCAAAGTCTCCTCCAAAATTGTGCCCATTATGGCGGCCTTTTACATCGTGGGAGGCCTGGTGGTGATCTTCAGCCGGATTCAGTATCTTCCTTCCGGCATTGCGTCCATCGTCCAATCTGCCTTTTCCTTTGAGTCCATGGCAGGCGGGGCTGTGGGCACCTATTTTGCCAACTCCCTGCG
>CAJJPW010000260.1 GCA_905193725.1 uncultured Eubacteriales bacterium | reverse complement strand
ATACCCGGTAATGATACCGAATGGTAAAACAATTTTTCAGGAGGTAACCCATCATGATAGGTGGAAAAAGACACATTGGCATTGGCTTTGCAACAGGTAGAAAGAGTTTTTTAAATGTACTTCGTGCGTACATCTTTCATCTATCTGGGTCAAACTTTTTAGTAAAGAACAACATGCTCCTCTCGCTATTTGTGGCATACGACCCTCACACAACAACACCTGTAGAGAAGATTATGATAATCTGTCTGAGGATGAAAAGAGCATTTTTTACCAGTGCCATTTTATCGGCCCAGAGGATATCCAAAGCGAGATCACTTCTCTGCTTGAAGATCATACCATTCAGCAGAAGGAGAGCGAAATCTGTTTTGGAAATGGCTACGCTGTACAGAGAAATATCATCCAATATCGGGCGATTAAGGAACAAGTTGATTTTCTCATTTTGCTGGACGACGATGAATATCCACTTGCTGTGACAAAATCTCAAGAGTATTGTCTATGGAGTGGACAGCATGTACTAGAAGAGCACGTAAAGTACTTGCAGTTCTCCGACTTTACCAACGGATATCACTGTGGTTATCTCTCCCCCATGCCCTCCATTGAATTTGATGGCGCTTTGGAGGAAGATACTTTTCATCGATTTACCGATGCGCTCAGCAGCGATGTGCTCAAATGGGAGTATGTGCAAAAGACCATACAGTCGGCCGGTGTTACGTATGCGGATAAAAACGTTCTGATGGAGCACAAGGCGCAGCTGGTTGCCGCTGTCCACGGTGCTAAGTACATCAGCGGTGGCAACTTGGGCATCAATTTGACTGTTCCAGAAAAAACCCTCCCCTTCTTTAATCCACCAGGGGCCAGGGGGGGGAAGACAGCCTTTTGAGCACCTGCATTACCAAGCGCAATGTCAAGAAAATCCCCGTCTACACCTTTCACGATGGCTTTGGCTTTTACAGTTCACTGCTCCGGGGTGTGCTTCCTATGGAGCTGAGGAAGATCTCCCTCTATGACTCTGTTGCCGTCATAGACCGTTTTTACCGAGCGTGTATTGGCTGGATGCGGTACAAACCCCTTTACACATATCTGACACAGTCCAACCTGTATCAGGACATCATGGAGCAATCCAGGCACAATTTGGAGGCCTCGTTAGAAAATGTATGCGCTTATTTTAACAATTGGAACTTTCAGCAGATTTTAATAAATCTGGACACTTATACTGCCCAAATGATATGCTTCGACACTCTCAGGAAATATGGAAAAGAATGATGGTCAAACTAAAATAAGATTCTACAGGAAACGAAGCCTAATTCTAAAATGCAAAAGAGCCCCATAGGAATTATGGGGCTTATAATATGGGCATTGCAACGCTTCCCTTCTCTTATTATGGTACGATGTCAGTGGCGTTCTCTAAAGTAGTCTACACATCCAGTTAGAGGATACATATGAAAAAGTGCCTGTCAGATCGTGATCGCTTTGGCGTTCAAATTCGTGAAGGCACATTTGTTTTCTCATATTTATTGGGCTTCTATCTACCAGTGCTCCGACTAAAGTCAATTGATCCACTATAGATGGGGATCCATTGCAGTATCTTCCCCATCTGTATTAGGAGTAAAGCAAAAGAATATCCTCTGGTGCAATGCCCAGTTTTATCGGGCGTTTTTCTCTGCGCTCCGACTTGGAGATTCTCCACCAAATCAAATCGCTCTCCTCATTTTGTCCCTTAAAACGGAATTTTACGATCCAGGCAAAGGGCTCCTCAATCTCCTCCACAATCTGAATAGGATACGCATTTTGTTGCTGAGCAGGGTCAAAATAGTGAGCGCGTATTCCAATTCCCCATAGGCCATCTTGTATTTCCTGTGCCGTCTGCAGCATAACACCCCAGGCAGGCACTAGCACCTGCTTTTCTCCGATCTTTTCTGCGGGTATAATATTCTTGCATCCCGTCAAAATGGCAGCTCCCCTTGTCCCAGGATCATCAAAGATCTCCTTGGTTTTACCCAAAGTGATGATCCCACCGTGTTCCATTACCGCCGTGTATTCACATAAGTCGTACACTTCATCCCGGCTATGGGTTACAAACAGCACCTCTTTATCGAAGGATTTTAACAGATGTCGAAGTTCTGTGAGCAGCTGGTCCTTCAAATAGCTATCTAGCGCGCTGAGAGGCTCATCTAAAAGCAGCACCTCTGGCTTTTGCACTAGAATTCGCGCCAAGGCCGTACGCTGCTGCTGCCCTCCCGAGAGTTGATCCGGCTTGTGTTTTTCCAGCCCCACCAGCTGCATTTTTTTGATCATATCCGAAACAGCCTTTTTGCGCACAGCTTTGTTTTTCTCGTATCGCATGCCACAGGCGATGTTCTGCTCCACCGTCATATTGGGAAAGAGGGCGTAGTTTTGAAACAGATATCCCACTTTTCGCTTTTGTGGCGGCAAGTTGATCTTCTTTTCGCTGTCAAATAAGGTTTGGCCATTGAGCACAATTCTTCCCTCATCGGGTCTCACTATCCCCGCAATGCTGCGCAATGTCATGCTCTTGCCACAGCCGGATGCGCCTAGCAGAGCCATAATTCCCTTGTCTTCTACCGTAAAGTCCACATCTAACAAAAAGGCGCCTAATCGTTTTTTAATCTTTACTTCTAGACTCATCTGCTCTTTCTCCCTTGTATGATATTTTTCTTCTCCAACAGATTGACCGCTAGAAGTACTACTGTGCTGATTGCCAGGTTGATCAAAACCCAAACGACTGCACCGCCGTCGTCATTGGTACGCCACAGCTGATAGACCGTTGTGGAAATCGTGGCCGTTCTTCCTGGGGTATATCCAATGAGCATACTGGTTGCGCCGTATTCTCCAAGGGCCCGGGCAAATGCTAAAACAGCCCCTGCCAAAATCCCCTGTCTACAGGCAGGCATGCGAATTTTCCAGAAGATGTAGCTGTTAGACAGCCGCAGGGTTTTGCCGCTCCACGCCAGCGTTTCGTCAAAGCTCTCAAATGCCCCCCTTTCCGTCCGGTACAAAAGCGGGAAGGCCACTACGGCCGCTGCCAAAATCCCTCCATACCAAGTCATGACAAAACGAATGCCAAATTGGTCTAAAAACTGGCCTACTGGGTGGTTTAACCCAAAGATCATCAGTAAAAACCAGCCGCATACTGTAGGCGGCAGTACCAATGGCAGCGTTAAAATCACATCTAAAATGCCTTTTATCACTCGAGGCAATCTCGCCACGTAATATGCCAACAAAATGCCCGTAAAAAATACGATTACACAGGCAATGCCCGCTATCCGCAGGCTGTTCCACAGTGGGTACCAATCCATTTTCTCTCTCCAAATAAGATATGGCGG
>CAJJPW010000259.1 GCA_905193725.1 uncultured Eubacteriales bacterium | reverse complement strand
ATTGAAGAGGCGGCTGGTACCATTTCTCATGAATACGGCCACCACTTCACTCTATACCATTTTTTTAAAGAGGATGCCCCCGAAAAGTCCCAATACTACCAGCTAAGGGAGCTAAATCAATTCGAGAAGGCCGGAGAATACACCGATTATAACGAGTATATTGAAAATCACATGTGGTCCATTTACGAAATCGCTGCGGAGGATTATGTGCAGATATTGGGGTCTCCCAACGCCCATAAAATTCAACAGTACGAGGATGTGAACGACCTGATGAAAAGCGGAGACGAGGAAAAGGTCAACAGCAGGCCGGATATAAGCCGTAACTACTGCAATGTCTACCCCCAAGAGAACATCTATCTGCCGCTGGCCAGTGAAAGCGAGCAATTGCAGGAGTATTTTTATCAATTTACCAATCAGGCATACACCAAAAGACAGGAAATCTCCAATACACTGGATCTGAACTTTGATAGAGGCACGGCAAACGGCAAGCAGTACGGAAAATTTACCTGGAAAGAGCTGGAGGGACAGAAAAACGTCACGTACACCCTGGTTTGTTACGACGAGCAGGGAAATTTGCTGCGCCCCATTCGGACGGTAACCTCTGGGCAGGCTCAAGAGGCGTATATTGGTACGGTATCCTACCAAGATAACAGCTACATCTACTTCTATAACGACCATCTGATGGAGGGGACAAAGCTCTTCAAATTGTATGCCAACTTAGAGGATGGGAGGATGTTTGCAAGTCCAGTAGAAAAAATAGATTTTTCATAGTCCATCTCCATTTGACAATCAGCCGTTTAAAAATGGGAGAAGATGTTTAAAAATATACAATAAGGTTTTTGTTCCAGCAAAGAGAAGCCCTGCTATTAGCTGGTCTACCAACAAATGCAGGGCTTTGTATTGTTGAGATCGAAATAACGGGGTATGAGACATATAAGAGATGTAAGGAAGGGTATATGTTAGAGTTTAAGAAGATAACCATCGACGACAGAGAGAATTTTTTAGGAAAAATCCAACGGGAAAAATATCGCCACTCACAGGCATCTTTTACCACACTATTTGCGTGGCGAAAGATCTGCAACGTGGCTATTGCGGAAGATGAACTGGCAATTTACGTCAAAATGGAGAGCTGCGCATACCAACCGTTTTGCATGCCGCCATTTTTAAAGGTGGGGGTAGTCTCCTATGCGGAGCCATTGCGGCGCCTGGAAGAGCACATGATGCAAGAATATCACAGTGTGTACTTCAAGTGCTTTACAGATGACATCAAGCAGATGGTGGAAAAAGAGCTGCCAGGCAGATATCTGTTCACAGAGGATCGGAACAATGCAGATTACATCTATTTGGTAGACAAGCTCATCTCACTTTCGGGCAAAAAGCTCCACGCAAAGCGCAACCACATCAACGCCTTTTTAAAGGAGCATCCAGACTACGAGTATGAGGTGCTCACAAGGGACTCCTTTGGCGACTGCCTCAGGGTGATGTACAACTGGGTGGAGCAAAAAGAGGAAGAGGACGAAAACGGCGAGTTTGAAGACGAATACGACGACGAAACGCGGGTGATCAAGAGCCTGTTCCACAACTTTGACAAGCTGGAATTAAAGGGCGGCATGATCAAAATAGACGGAGAGATCAAGGCCTTCACCATCGGCTCTAGCCTCAACGATGAGACAGTGGAAGTCATCATCGAAAAGGCGGATGCCAACATCAGAGGGCTGTATCCCATGATCAACCGGGAGTTCTTGCAACACGAGTTTTCGGATAAGAAATACGCCAACCGCCAGGAGGATATGGGGATCCCGGGGCTTAGAAAGGCAAAGCTCTCGTATAATCCCTATGAGCTGGCCATGAAGTACGACGCAGTACTTGCCAAATAGGGAATGCTCAGAGTGTGAGTTTTTGCTCAATAGAGAGGGAAAGTGAGATGCAGTACAGCTGCCGCAACGGCAAAAAAGATTTAGGTAGGGAGGAAGAGGATGGACATTCATACCATATCAAAAGAGCGCCTAGCAGAGGCCAAAAGCTTATTTGCAGAGGCATTTGATACAGACTCTCAGCAATATATTGATTTTTTCTTCTCTCGTAAATATCAGGAAGAGGACTCCTTTGGGCTGTTTTTAGATAGCGATGAGCTGGCAGCCATGCTCTATATGCTGGACTACCACACTGTGCTTCGAGGAGCGGATTTCCCCGTGAAGTTCATCGTGGGAGTCTCCACTGCCAAAAAGCACCGCTACTCTGGCTATGCGAAAAAACTGATGTGCCATGCCTTTCAGTGGCTCAGAGCCGAGGGCATTGCGGTGAATTTGCTGCACCCCTTTAAACACGAATTCTATGAAAAACTGGGGTATCAGACCTACTCCTATGTGAAGAAATACCGGCTCAGCGGATTTTCCCATCAAGACCAAACCACATCGGTCAAAACGGTGAGAAATATGGAGCAGGCCAATTTGGCGGAGCTAGTATCCTGCTATCAGGCCAGTATGCAGGGCGCGAGTGGGTATATTGCGCGAGACGAAAAGGCCTTTGGTCTTCGGCTAGCAGAGATGTTTGTGGATGGCGGTATTTTGCTGGAGGTATACGACACAAATCAGAAGCTGATTGGCTACTCTATGGGATTTTTAGAGCCCCAGCAGTTTGCGGCAATGGAAACTGTGTTAACCTCTCCGCTGGCCATTTACGCCTTGGTAAACGAGGTCAACCAAAATCTATCATTAGATTACTCGTTTTTCATCCCCGACTATCAGAGCATTGACCTGCCGGGGTATTTGGGGGTGTTTCCCTACGGCATGGCTCGAGTCGTTCACCCCAAGCTGCTATTGGAAAACCTAAGGCTGGGCCGGGGAAAGCTCACAATTCAGCTAAAAGACGAGCATATTCCGCAAAATAACCGGCTGTTTCAACTGATCAGCGACGGCAAAAAAACGAAAGTGCACCTTTTAGATAGAGAATGGTATGAAGGAGATATTCACACCCTCACAGTGCGTGAGTTGGCGTCTCTCGCCTTTGGACACGAAAACTCTCAGCAAAATGAAGAACTGCAAAAGCTGTTTCCAGTGCAAAAAACCGCGATCTTTGAGACATATTGAAATCGATAGCCCTTGCCGCCTTTTTCCTTGCACGGGTTTTATTCCTCATGTATAATAGGGAAGAATGGGAAAGGCAGTGGAACACATATGACAAACGACACAAGGCCAATTGGCTTTTTTGATTCTGGTTTAGGAGGCGTAAGCGTGCTTCGCCATGCGGTAAACACGCTCCCAAATGAGAATTTTGTTTATTTTGGGGACGACAAAAACGCCCCTTATGGAACCAAGACAGAAGAGGAAATCAAAGCCCTCACATTA
>CAJJPW010000258.1 GCA_905193725.1 uncultured Eubacteriales bacterium | reverse complement strand
CAAACAATAAAGATTGATTCGTATTTAAATATATAATTCTATATTTCCATATGATTCACCTTTAACCATTTATACAAAATAATTACTATTTTTTTGTGATATTGGTTATATTTATATTGCACATGAGATTTCAGTGAAAGGGATAAAATCTATCGTGTTTATACAGCTCATCTCTCTTTTCATCTTATTTTATTAGTGTTTGAGTCAGTTGATAGTATTACTCTATGTTTTTTTTACTCCTCATATCACTCTCTTATGAGACATCTCAACCAACTTCATGTTTTTATATTCAAGCATTATTATTTTGCTTGACAGAAACCGTCTAATGGGTTAGACTAAAATTGTCTAATATATTAGACAGGAGGTAAATGCCAGTGGAAATCCCCAAAGTCTTTGAAAGCGAGTATAAGCTAGCCTGCATTGTGTGGGAAAAAGAGCCAATCAGCACCCATGATCTGGTAATTCTCTGTGCACAACGGTTGGGTTGGAAGCGCACTACAACTTATACCCAATTAAAACGCCTGATAGAGCGAGGCATTTTGGAGAACAAAAACTCCGTTGTATCCGCAATCATCCCCAAAGAAGCTGTGCAAATACGGGAGAGCAAGGAGTTTTTAGATCGAACTTTTGGCGGCTCTCTGCCGGGATTTATCGCCGCTTTTGCCCAAAGCAAGGCGCTTTCCAAAGAGGATGTGGAGGAAATTCAGCGTCTCATCGACGCGTATCAGGAGGAGTCCTAATGGAAGAACTGTTTATCAACCTGCTCGACATGAGTATCACTGCTGGCTGGATTATTCTCGTCATTGCCCTCCTGCGTTTTTGCCTCAAAAAAGCACCTCGCTGGATTACATGCGCCCTATGGGCGGTCCCAGCACTGCGGCTAGTATTTCCTTTCTCTATACCCAGCAGCATCAGTGCATTTCAAATTCTCCCTGGAGCACAGACCATAACCAGCGATATTCTCTATGCCCAGACGCCTACCATTACCAGTCAAGTTCCCCCATTGGATGAGGCCATAAACTCTTCCCTCACCGCATCTTTGGCGCCAAAACTAGGAGATAGCGCAAACCCCATGCAGGTAGTGATGTTTATCGCCTCCATCTTATGGCTCTGTGGCGTCTGTGCTATCCTGTTATACAGCCTGATCTCCTATATTCGTTTGAAACACCGTGTTGCATCAGCTACTTTGCTCAGGGAAAATATCTATCAAACAGAAGCAGCTACTACGCCTTTTCTCATGGGAATCATTCATCCACGTATCTATTTACCCTATCAAATAACGTCTGAACAAATGGAAAACGTACTTGCGCATGAATGGGGGCATCTGGCTCGCCGCGATCATATCTGGAAGCCTATAGCGTTTGTCATCGCCTGCATTCATTGGTTTAATCCCCTGGTGTGGCTTGCCTACTGGCTCTTTTGCAGGGATATGGAGCTGGCTTGCGACGAACGAGTGGTAAGCGATTATGATGTCCATGAGCGTAAAGAGTACTCACAAACGCTGCTAGCCCTTGCTGCAAAAAAGAGACGAATTGGCGTCTGCCCTCTTGCCTTTGGTGAGGTGAGTATTAAAGAGCGCATTCAAAAGGCCCTTTCCTATCAAAAACCGGCACTATGGATTATCCTAGTCGCTTTGGTGTTGTGCGTCATTCTAGCTGTCTGTCTGCTCACAGACCCCGCCGCGACTCTTCAGGATCACGCACATTTCTCCATACGCATTGCCACAGATCAACCCATCTATAGCGCATCTTATCGATCTGACAACGCCGCCAGCAGTTGTGAAACAAATGGGCCTGCCTTCGAGAAAGGGAGCAATATATTTTTAGAAGTGCGAGAGGAGGGGCCCACCGATTACACATTATCTGCATATGGAAAAGACGGTAAACTCGTAGCCAGTGCATCCTTTTCTGCTGACTTAACGCCAAATGGACAGCTAGATTTTATTTTATTGGACGATTCACTGGTTAGAGCTGATGAAATCGCCATTGATGCTTCATACGATATATCGCAAAGCATTGCGGATGGTACGGTTATTCATTCCATCACCAACGCCAGTGGCGCTTTAAAACAGGCAACACAAGATTGCATTCTCCAACATTACGCATCTTCTTCCATGGTAGTCAATCCCGATCCAGTGCCTAACGATATGTATTATCAAATTACTATTCATGATTCGTCCGAAAGCCAAAGTATCTATCAAGTGTTTCTCTATGGCGGCGACGTAATAGTAAAAGAGAAGGATGGTATCTCCAGTATTATCCCCAGGCAAGTTTACGATAATTTTAATGAACTCTTTTTAGAAAGTACCAGATAATAAGCACGAGCCTTCCCAGTGCCAAATGACTCGGAAGACTTATTTTATATTTTCTCACCACTCCCCTATCGTTTTGACAGTAGGGAGAATGATACCCCCCTCTAATGTGAGCTCTCTCACCATGCAATTATCAAACTCCCATTTCCAAAATTCTGCAATTGGTATTCCCAAAATTTTGTTGAGCATACCACATAAAATGGCACCATGCGCTGATACCAAAATACTTTTATAGTTTTCTCCTGCAGGCAATAGCCATTCTTCTATAAACCGTGCAGCTCTTTTTGTTAAGTCTTCAAAGCTTTCGCCCCCAATATCAGGAATATATTGATCAGGGTGGTGCATGAAATTATATAGAAGACTTTTCGGATTTGAAAAACCAATCTCTTGACTTTCTCCCTCCGATATTCCATAACTCTGTTCTATTAACAACGGTACATCTATAATCGGAACGTCTCTTCCCTCCAAAATAATCTCCGCTGTCTGCCTTGCCCTTACAAGAGGACTGGTGTAACATATGTCAATTTCAACGTCCTGTAGATGTTTTGCTGCCTGTTTGGCCTGCTCTTTTCCCCTGTCGTTTAAAGGTATATTGACCTGTCCTTGCATCTTTCTCAACGCATTCCAATAAGTTTCGCCGTGTCTCACTAAATAAATCTTCATATTTTCCCTCATCCATGATCCGTTTTAGAAAATTATATCACAGAAAGGAGTCGGATGCTTGCGTTTCCGACCCCTTCTTGGATAATATCCTCTATTTTAAATGGTTACTGCTGTGAAATTTTCTTTCTCGCTGCATCCAAAGCAACTGCCAATAGCGTCACCAATCCCATAAATACCTGCTGCCAAAAAGAAGATACATTTAAAATGGTCAAGCCATTTTGCAGTGTCGCAATAAAAATGGCTCCAATTAAAGTGCCAACCACACTGCCTATCCCGCCTTTGGTCAAGCTAGCGCCGCCAATCACAGCGGCAGCGATCGCGTACATCTCATAGCTTTCTCCAGCAATAGGTTGGCCAGAATTCATGCGGGATAA
>CAJJPW010000257.1 GCA_905193725.1 uncultured Eubacteriales bacterium | reverse complement strand
TTCTTGCTATATTATTTAATCTAATAAGTCTTTCATTTTGTGGTTTTTTCATTTCTCTTTTGTTAAATAAATTATGTTTTCTCACAAATTCTTGATTTGCTTTTCGTTCTTCAGGATCATAATCATGTTTGAAAGAAAATAAACTTAACACATTATTATTAAATAATTTTTCAACTATCTTTTGAATAAATTCAGGAAGTTTTTCAAACACTTGTGTCATTTGATATTTATATTCTAAACTTTTTTCATCCCAATATTCCATATTTCCAAGTTCGATAACTATTTCACAAGCAAGATCATGTTTTGCATCATTACTTATTTTATTAAAGTAGTTATCAGTAGTTCTATCATCTCTAGTTTGTTTTTTTAATGCCTCTTCAATATCAATTTCTTGTTTAATGATATTTACCATTAAATCATCCCTTTCTTTTACACAACAAAAAATCAATTCCATTTCTAGAATTGATATTTATTAGTAAATTGAACCAAAGTTCAACTGGATTCCTTAATGGTGCGGGTGAAGGGACTTGAACCCCCACGGATGAACCACTAGATCCTAAGTCTAGCGCGTCTGCCAATTCCGCCACGCCCGCATGCAAAGCATGTTGAAGCTTATGCACCGTCTAAATATTCGTCAAACATCGTTGTCGAATTCTCTCGGGTTATCTTTTTTCCCCTCCCCGCCAGTGCATTGTACCCTAGCTCCATTTTTGGTACTTTGAAATGATATCACATTTGCTCCAACAATGCAAGCCATTTTTGAAAAATTTTTCAATTACCTACACGATATCTCATCAATACTAGTATCTCCAAAGATCTCTCTCCAATGATCAGCAAACCTATCTACTGCTCGCTCCACCGCAGGGATATCTAACGCCTCCTGCAACAGCTGAGGGGTGAGCGTTACACAGTGCACTCCTGCACGTATGGCCTGGTTTATCTGCTGCACATTTTTAAAGCTAGCGGCCAGTATCTTCGTAGTTGCCGCCGTTCGGCCAATCACTTTGGCAAACGCCTCAATCGCTGCAAAGGGCTGCATATCCAAATTCTCCATGCGGTTCACATAGGGAGCAATATAATCCACCCCACAGGCAATGGATAAAAAACCCTGCATTTGCGTGTAGATCGCCGTGGCAGTTACACCAATTCCCCGCTCTTTTAAGACCTTCATGGCCCTTAACCCTTGCTGAGTCGCCGGAATTTTTATATACACCCGCTCATCGATCTGCTCCACAATCCGTTCCGCTTCTTTTATCATCTTTTCCGCCTGCTTAGAGGCCACTTGAATGTGCAAAGGCCTTTCCAGCCCGATCATATCTCTTATCTGTCGGAAGTGCTCAAAAAAGTCTATCTTCCCCTCTGCTCGAAGGATTGTAGGGTTGCTAGTGACTCCACTGATGGGCAACGTCTCCACTGCCGCCCTAATGGCCTCTATATTTGCACTATCTAAAAAGAATTCCATACCTCTTTTTCCCTTTCTACTACTCTTTTTTCTGATTATACGCAGATCTCACTCTCGCTGTCAATCTAAATGAGGGCTGCATTTTTTACAGCCCCTTTCTCCCTATTGCTCTATTATGCGCCCATCCGTTCCAATGGTAATGATCTGCCAGGGAATCACCTTGCCGCTGGCCTCCAGTGCCCTTTTCACCGCACTTACGATTCCCCCACAACATGGCACCTCCATACGCACCACCGTGATATTTTGAATGTCGTTATTCTGCAAGATGCGGGTGAGTTTTTCACTGTAATCCCCCTCGTCCAGCTTAGGACATCCGATCAGCGTTACCCGATCTTTCATAAATCTGTCGTGGAAATCTCCATAGGCATATGCTGTGCAGTCCGCCGCGATGAGAAGCTTGCACCCATCCAGATACGGCGCATTTTCCGCCACTAGTTTGATCTGCACCGGCCACTGCATCAACTGGCTTTGCCGACAGTCAGCAGCTGACCTTCCCACCGCTTCTCTTTGGGGCTCACTGCTGTTCGTCCGCAGCGTCCTAGCCATGGTACCTGGGCAGCCCACATGTTCTCTTTGCTTTTGCTGTTGTTGCCGCCACTCTACTGCCTTTTGATCATAAGCAGCAGCTTCCCTCTCCTCAAAGTGTATGGCGTCCATCGGACACACTGGCAGGCAATCTCCCAGTCCATCACAGTAGTGATCGGATACCAGCTTTGCCTTGCCGTTTACCATCTCAATGGCATTTTCATGACATGCCTTAGCGCATAGCCCGCACCCATTGCACTTTTCCTCATCTATTCTGATAATCCTTCTAATCATGATGATCCTCCTTTTAGACCGTATTCTTTCTCTTTTTTATGGTTGCATTTATTTTGAAATGTATTGTACTCCATCTCCGCTCATAATTCAGTTGGAATTACAACATTTTAGATAAAAAAAGAGTCAGCGCTTAAGCTGACCCCATCATTTCACTATCATAGCTCTCTATCGGAACAAATCCAAAATCCGCGTCCAAAAGTTTTCCTCCTCTGTTTCCTCCGCCACAACCGGCTGCTCTTGCTTTTCTATCCCCTGTGTCTGGAGCACAAATTGCACCAATGAGACATTTGTGTTTTGCTGAGAGGTGAAGGAAACGGGCACATAGTCGGAAAAGTCATAACTGTCCATCAGTTCGTCTATTGCCTGCTGCATAGCATCTGGCAGGTCTTTGGTCTGGTCATTGAGCTGGCCCATGCCATCGGTATACTCGCCCATACCCTGCTCCGTCTGGTCTAGCCCATCCGCTAGTTCAGCAATGCCGCCATCCAGGCTTCTGTATCCCTCTGACAGTTGGGAGACGCCTCCCGTGTATTCCACCAAACCCTGATGGAATGCACCGTAGTTTTGTGCTAACTGTCCCAGGCCGGTGATCATCTGATCGATGTCCATGTCGCTGATGGCAGCAGAGAATCCCTCAGCTGACTGCCGAAGGCCCTCTTCCATAGTCTCCAGCCCGCTCACCATGCCGTCCAAGGCATTTTGAGTCGTAGTAAATGCCATTCCCACTTGACTGTAGACGCCCTTGACCCCCTGGGCTGCTTCATACGTCTCTATGAGAGCGGCGATGGTTGGATCATCTGGATTTTCCTGTACTAGTTTTTCCAAATCCTCCTGAGGAATTGCCTGGGGAATACTTTGGATGCTGTTTTTCAGCGCAGTATGCGCCAGTGTAAAGCCGTCTTTGAGGGGGGAAATCTGGTCTGCCATTGTCCCCAAGCTATCTGCCAATTGGTTGAGTCCATCGGGCAGTGCGGCAAGGTCTTCTAAATCGCCTGAGCCCATCTCCCCTTCTTGGCCGAGCGCATCCTGGATTCCTGTGAGGCCATCCAAAATGGCTTGCGAGGCCTCCA
>CAJJPW010000256.1 GCA_905193725.1 uncultured Eubacteriales bacterium | reverse complement strand
CCTGTCCCGGCGAAAAATAGGGGGAGCCACGGGAGATGTGCTGGGGGCGGTCAATCAGCTCTCCCAGCTGGTGTTTTTGTTTTGTGTGGTGCTCCTGCAAACCACCCATTTGGTGGCGCTGCCAGCAGTGTGAAATAGGGACGGGAAAGCGCCCCAATTACCAGCAAAACACGGCTCTGCCATAGGAGGAATGAGATGAAACTGTACCTGGTAAGACATGGACGGACAGAGGATAATATGAGGGGATTGTTCTCCGGCGCACGGGACGAAGACGTGTGCCCAGAGGGTCTGGAGGCGGTGAGGGAAACCGCCAAAAACCTGGCGGGGGTGAAATTTCCCCGGGCCTTTTCCAGCCCCAAAAGGCGCTGCCTCACCACTATGGAGGAGATCAAAAAAGCCAATCAATTTGGCTTTACCTACCAGGTGGAAGGCGGCCTCACGGAGATGGACTTCGGCCTGTTTGAGGGATATCCCTTTGAGGAGCTGGAGCAGAAATTTCCATCGGAAATCCAGGCGTTTCTGGCGGATTGGCAGAGCTTTACCTTCCCAGAGGGGGACGACACCCGAGAATTTTACCAGAGAGCTCAGAGAAAAGTGAAGGAGATCGCTGCCTTGGGAAGCCCGGAGGAAAATACCCTGTTGGTGTCGCACGAGGGGTTTATTCTGGCGGCAGTGGCGGGGATCATCCACGGCAAGTTGGAAAAGATGTTTGAAACCCGCCTCCAAAACGCCGGGTATTTGGTGCTAGAGGCCAAAGGGCAAAAAAATGGAGAGCTTCGCTATACTCTCCTTTCGGGGAGAGCAGGAGACTAGGGAAGTGGGGAGCCCTGGGGAATGGATACAGGGCGGGAGAGATCGCTGGCGTCGGGCCGGGCAGCTGTGGAGAAAAGCTGATGACTCAAACCTTGAGACCATCAAGGATCGAGAAAAACCGAAGGAGAAAGACGATGCTTTGCAGCAGGGCAGCGGACTGGGCGCTAATTGAGGCCGGATATTTGCAAGCATGACAGGCAGAGGGAAAAGCCAGCCGGAATGTGCCCTGCACACTCGCCATATAAAATAGGAAGAGAAAAGCTAGGTGTTTTGTTACAGCGGGCGGGATTGCGCCTATAGAGGATGAGAGGAAAGGCCGCAGAGTGCACTGTGGCCAAATGAGAGAGGAAAAAGGGAGCTTTGGGTTATGTTGATTGCGATATGGGTAACAGAGGAAAAAGCGCTGCTGATCAAGGTAAAAGAGGGGGATCTAGAGGCTTTCCAACAGCTGATCCAGCCCTGCGAGTTGAAGATCTACAACACGGCCCTGGGCATTGTCCAGTCCCATCACGATGCGGAGGACGTGATGCAGGAGACGCTCATCAAAATCTTTGGCAATATCCACAAATTCAAAGGGGATAGCAAGTTCTCTACATGGGTCTACACCATCACCGTCAACACGGCCAAAGACCATTTGCGCAAGAAAAAGAGCGTGGTCAGCTTTGATCCAGCAGAGCACCAACAGTTTTTAGAGGACGGCGGTCCGGCGGTGGTGGATCAAGTGGTGGCAGAGGAGACCATGGACGAGATCCGATCTGCCATGGAACAGCTCAAAGAGGAGATGAAACTCCCTTTGGTGCTGCGGGATATTGAAGAGCTCTCCTATGAGGAGATCGCAAAAATTCTGGGCCTTTCTCTGGGCACAGTCAAATCCCGCATCTTTCGGGGCAGAGAAAAGCTGCGGGAGATTTTAGTGCAGAAAAAGGTGCTGTAGCGACACGAGGATATCTGTAAAAAAAGAAAGATCTGATGCATCAGATCTTTTTTCGTTTTACCTGGGAAGATTCACTTGCTGTAAAAAATCGTCCAGCTCAGGATTGCTAACGCCAGTGTAGCTCTGGGTGTCCCAGCCGCTCAGAGGAGGATGGTCGTCAAAACGGTTGACCATGGTTTTGATGAGATAGTCCAGGTCTTGACCAGCTGTCATTTGAGGTGAGGCTGAGGAAGAGATACTATAGGGGGAGCAGATAAGGTACATTTTGATGATATACTTGAGCTGGGCAATAGTGAGATCCCGCCATAACATGTTGTTGCCAAAATACTCTTGGAGCAGCGGCGCTTCATTGTAGTTGTTTTGGCGACAATAGGCGCTGAGCACCTCGTAATTGCAGCCGTTTGGCCAGGCCACATGTTCGTTTGCGCCCAGCTCTTCGATGAGCCAAATGGCCTCGGAGAGGACGACTTCCACATCGGGCATGTTGCCCAGGTCTACCGCCACGCTGTTGCACTCTTCTATATAGGCGATGTGTTTGGTGACGTCAAACCAACGGATGCTCATGCTGGTTTGCAGGTCGGCTAAGGTGGAAAACCCAATATAGGTATGCCCTTCTTCAAAGTTTTGTTTCTCATATCCGTCTTCTTTGGACGTATCCGAGTAACCGATGCAAATGGCATCTGACACGTCAAAGTTCAAATTGGTATGGACATAGGGCGCCAGCTTTTGACCCACTTCATATAAAAATTTATGTAGATACATAAAGAAACCTCTTCTTTCCATTTCTTTACTACTATTATACACTGTAATAATATGCAAATCAACAAATTTGCACTGTATAAAATTGCTTTCAGGAGTGAATATTCATTTTATACTGTAGGTGGAGAAGCATATATGGATATTCACGAATACATTAGAAATCGAATCGCTGAATTGCGAAGGTAAAAGAAGATATCGGAGACCAAACTCAGCATAGAACTGGGGCATTCTCGTTCTTATTTTTCCACGATGAATCGGGATAAGACGATTCCCTCCATTGGGGCCCTGGTGGAAATTTGCGATTACTTTGGCATCACTTTAGCGGACTTCTTTGCCAATTTTTTAAGTAAAGTAGAGGGGAGCAAATCCTCTGTTCAATCAGAGCTGATCAAAATCATGGTGGAGAAATCCTCGGATTTGGATGAGAAAGAGCTAAACGCCCTTATATGGGCTGTCAAAAATCTGACAGGGGAGAATATAAGCCATATTGCCCAATATCTTTTAAAGTTGCAAAAGTGATTTGTGGAGAGTGATGAGAGATTGCTCTCCTTAATTTTATGCTTAAGCACTGCAAACACAACCCCTCTCCGCCAGCGTGACCAGCGTGACGCTGGACCCACGTATGTTGAGAAAGGGTGAGGTTACCTAAATTTCTTCTGCCTCGGTAGGCAGCGAAACATTGCACCCATGTACATATAAGGAGAGCGATATTGCCTAAAGTTTCGGTCCCTCGGTAGGCAGCGTGACGCTGCACCCATGTACGTATAGGGAGGACGAGGTTACCTAAATTTCTTCTGCCTCGGTAGGACTTGAGAGGTTTGCGAAACAGAACCCCTCTCCGGCCCGA
>CAJJPW010000255.1 GCA_905193725.1 uncultured Eubacteriales bacterium | reverse complement strand
GATGGGCTTTCCGAGAGCTCTGGCGAAATAGCCAGTTGTTGTTCCCCACCACAAGCTGCCAGAGAAACCATTAAGATGCCAATGAACAACACTGCAATGATCTTGCGAAACATGGGAAAATCCTCCTCATTTTCTACCCGATTATCTGTTTAAAATACCGCTCTTTTCGATCTGGTGGATGGCGTATAAAATATCCTCTTCATCCTGCACGAGGGGCATCCGCACATGTCCCTCCCCTGCCTGTCCAAAGGAGGTCCCGGGCACCACGATCACACCGGTCTTTTCCATCAGCTCAAAAGTGAACTGAACACAGCTCTCAAATCCCGCTGGTATGGGCGCCCACACAAACATGGTCGCTTTGGGCTTGGGGATGTCCCAGCCAATCTGCCGCAGACCATCCAGCAGCAAATCCCGCCGCTTTCCGTATGCTGCCGCTGTGTGTGCCACACAGTCCTGTGGCCCAGTCAGCGCGGCAATCCCTGCCCTTTGCACGGGCAAGAACAGACCGTAGTCCACATTGGATTTGTATTTGGTCAGCGCTTTGATGTACTCTGCATTGCCCAGGGCAAAGCCGATCCGCGCACCAGCTAGACCATAGGTTTTGGAGAGAGAGTTGAACTCGATGCCCACCTCCATGGCGCCAGGATACGCCAAAAAGCTAGAGCAGCGCACACCGTCAAAGGTGAGCTCGCTGTAAGCGTTGTCGTGCACCACAAAAATATCGTACTTTTTCGCAAATTCGATGAGCTTTTGATAGAACTCTGGGGGAGCCACCGCCGTAGTGGGGTTGTTGGGATAGGATACGATCATGGCCTTGGCCTTTTTCGCCACCGACTCCGGGATGTCCGCAAAGTCGATAATATAGCCGTTTTCTGGGCGTTGCGGCACGTAAAACAGCTCTGCTCCTGCCACCTGTGCCCCTGTGGCAAAGGCAGGATAGCAAGGGTCTGGCACGATAATCGTGTCCCCCGGATCAATCACCGGCATGAAGGCGTTGCTCAGCCCCTCTTGGGTGCCGATCACCGCCACCACTTGGGTTTTGGGGTCGATGCGCACCCCGTAGCGCCGCCCATACCACTGGGCTACCGCGTCGTGCAGCTCGTCCAAATCGCTGATGGCATAGACGTAGTTGGCAGGATTGCTCACCGCGTCTACCATCGCCTCTATGATGTGCGGAGCCGGCGGAATGTTGGGCGTGCCCACGCTCAAATCCACCACTTTCATGCCCCTGGCCCTGAGAGCTTCTCGCCGCTTGGCCAGCTCCATAAAAATGCCCTCTTCAAAGTTCTCCATTCTCTTTGCGTATTTCATAAAGATTACCTCTGTGTCTCTGTGGAAATTTTTCAAGAATATAGGGTATTATATCATATTTTGCGCCGCTAGAAAACTGGTTTTACAAATTCCCTTGGCAGATGATGTGGGGAAAAACGCCATAACATCGGGCATCACTCGCCGCATATCAGAGGTTTTTTTCTTTCATTTCACTCGCTCTTTCAGATTTTCTGCCTGGATTCGAAAAAAAAGGGTTGATTTTTGCCAATTACTTGATATAATAATAAATGTTCTGAAAATTTGATGTGCACCGTTAGCTCAGTTGGTAGAGCACCTGACTCTTAATCAGGGTGTCCGGGGTTCGAGCCCCCGACGGTGTACCATGTGGGAGCAAGCTCCACTTACAATACCCCATCTTATTAGATGGGGTATTTGTTTGCTTTGCTGCCCCTCCGTTTCTGCAAAAAGGCACACTGGCGCCCCTTGGGGGCAACGTGACGCCAAATCCCATGCCATTGATTCACTTTCTGTTCCCCTTAATGTCTGTCCCTTGGGAGCCAGCGTGTCGCTGGACCCACTTCCATTGATCCACTTCCTGCTCCCCTAAAACTACTTTCCCTTGGGAGGCGCTTTAAGGGAATCACTTACAGTTTCTCCCAAGGATAGTTCCCTCCCGCCTTCATCGTTACCTTCTCAATGGCATTGGGTGCAGCGTCACGCTGCCCTTGCCTCGCCCCCCAGGGGAGAGGTGCCCCGCAGGGGCGGAGAGGGGTTCTGTTTCGCCTACTTATTACCAGCTACCGAGGAAAAAAAACTTTTAGGCATTATCGTCTTTCCTCAACGTACGTGGGTCCAGCGTCTCGCTGGCGTACGTGGATGCAACGAATCGTTGCCCAGCGTCACGCTGGCGGAGAGAGGTTCTGTTTGCGATGCTTATTGCTGTTCCGTTTCCCAGCGCTAAGCCATCCCCAAAAAGGCATAAAAAGGCGGCTATGACACAAATCATTCACATCATAACCGCCCTTTGCCGTTCTAAGCTTTTGTAGCAAACATGCCATGCCTTCCGCCATACTCCACGATGGCTTTAGGCCGGCCTTTTCTCCACTCCAGGCTTTCCACATGGTCAGCCTTGGGCCTCTTTCCCTATCATATTTCACGTATCAGCCGCAGCTGCTTTCTCTTCTTCTACTTTCACAGATCAATCGCAGCTGCTTTCTCCACTTTCACGCTATATACGATGTAGGCCCCTTTTTCTATGGTCATATTTCACATATGGCTAGGTCTCTTATCAGTTATTGCTGTTGGTGTTGGGCGCCACATACACCCTAGTGGCCAACTCGTTGTCCAGCAGGAACAGCCCACTCTCTGTGTTGCCCGCTAGCTTCAGTTTTTCGATCAGGCCTCTGGCGTTGTCCTCTTCCTCAGTCTGTTCGGATACAAACCACTGTAAGAACTGCGTGGTCTTGTAGTCGTGCTCTTCCTGTGCTACCGTCATGATGTTGTAGATGAGGGAAGTTACCAACTCCTCGTGAGCCAGAGTCTTCTCAAACACCTCTTTGGGAGATGTAAACTTGGTCTCTGGCTGATCGATGGGCAGCAGCTCTACCTCTGCCCCGATCTTGTGCATGTAGTCAAAGAACATCAGCGCATGGTCTCTCTCCTCCTGCACCTGTACCCGGAACCAGTTGGCAAATCCCTTTAAGTTGATGGACTCAAAGTAAGAAGCCATGGAAAGATATAAGTAGGCGGAATAAAACTCGTTTTTCACCTGCTCGTTGAGCAATTGTTCTAATTTTTTACTGATCATGAGTTTCCTCTCCTTTGTAAATCAAATCTCTATAAATATAGATACCCTTTTTCTCCATCCATTAAAACATTTTTTCATAAATTTTTCCCATCTTCCGCTCCTTTTCCCTTTCATCCCCATATCCCCCATTTCATCTATTTACTTTCTCTTCCCCTAAAACTCCCTTCCCTTGGGGCAACGTGACGCCAGATCCAATTCCGCTAATATTTCTTTTATTTTCCATCCAGTTCAGTTCCACGGGAGCTTCTACTTTGAGTATCCGATAGTAAAGCCC
>CAJJPW010000254.1 GCA_905193725.1 uncultured Eubacteriales bacterium | reverse complement strand
TGCATTGGCATCTTATTTATTATGAAAGCGCTCTTTTCGAGTTATTAAAAAATACAATTCGAGTATCTATGTTCTTTTCAATTGCTCTCATCATGGAGATCCCTACTGTTGTACCTCCTATACGTCTGCCCATTTTAATTCCTACAGGCCAAGCAATATACGATACCACTGATAAGCACCTATCATCCTCCAATGCTGCTCATCAGTTTGTGCTCTGTAATTTCCTCTCTTTGTCCAAAGCAGTGTGCGGCCGGTTTTTGGTAGATCACCCTTTGAAGTGCTTGTTTTACCGCTTCTTGGGGCGCTTTATTTCGCAGTAAATCCCGCAGATTGACTCCCTCATCGTAACATAAACAGGGTTTTACCGTGCCATCGCTAGTGAGGCGCACTCGATTACAAGTATTGCAAAACTGGTGGCTATTGGCGCGAATCAGGCCAATCCTCCCCTTCAGATATTTGCTTCGATAGTAGACTGCTGGACCATTTCCCCGCTTTTCGTCTACATAATGGAGATCTCCATACCGGTGCTTTAACTGCCGCAAAATAGCATCTCCGTCTACGCCGTTCATCTTCTTTCCATAGCCGATTGGCATCAGCTCGATAAACCTCACATCCACTGGCAACTTTTCCGCCAACATGGCTAACTGGCTCCACTGCCTTCTATTTTGTTCCAGCAATACAGCGTTGATTTTCGTGGGAATTTTGTATTCTACACTTTTTTCAATGGACTCTAATACCTGTTCCAGCCCATCTTTCCCTGTGATATCCCGATAGCACTGAGCATCTAGGGCATCTAGGCTAATATTAATCCCGTCAATTCCCGCTTTTTTCAGCGTAGGCAAAGCCTCTACTAGAAAAATGCCGTTTGTCGTCAGCGTAACACACTGCACACCCGGCTGCTTTTTTAACTTTTCGATAAATTCCGCAGCACCCTTCCGAACCAGCGGTTCCCCTCCGGTAATTTTAAACCGATCGATGCCCAGCTGAACAGCTGCATCTGCAATCTGTAAAATCTCTTCAAACCGCAGGATATCCTCATGAGAGATATCTGCCACTGGATCCGGCATGCAGTATTTGCAGCGCAAATTGCAGCGATCTGTAATGGATATCCGCATGTAATTGATATTTCTTCCCAGTCTATCTTTCAAAACGCTTCCCCTCGATTTTCTATTAGCTCAGTTTTTAGTCCTACCTATTTGCCGAAAGAGCACTTTGGGAAAGTGCACTCCTCACAGTTGAGGCACAGCCCACCCTCGCCGAACTTAGAGAGCTTTTGGGCTGTTACGGGAATATTTGCAAGCACACTGGGCAAAACCAAGTCAAAAATCGTCCGCTTTGCGTACATAACACACCCTGGCAACCCCATGACCGGACATCCATTTTCCATATACCCAATGAGGAACATGGCACCGGGCAGTACTGGCGCACCATAGCTAATAATTTTAGCACCGCTGTTTTTGATAGCGAGAGGCGTCTTGTCATCTGGATCTACGCTCATCCCACCAGTGCAGATCACCATATCCACTCCCTGGTTTACCATCTCTTGGATGGCAGCAGTGATTTTCTCATGGTTATCATCTAATATGACATGCTGTTTCATCACCGCCCCAAATTCATCCATTTTTTCCTGAATGACTGGGCTAAAGGTGTCTTTAATTCTCCCGTGAAATACTTCGTTGCCTGTGGTAATCAGACCGTATGTCTTTCTCTGAAATGGCAGTACATTGAGCAAGGGCTGATCTCCCGCTGTCCTCTTCGCCTGCTCCATTTTTTCTTTTTCAATGGCCAGAGGAATAACTCTGGTACCTGCCAGCTTATCCCCTGCTTTCACGGGAAAACCGCTATGTCTCGTGGCGATCATCATATCCCCTAAGGCGTTTACCGCATCCATTTTTTCCACATCAATAGTGAGTACCCCATCTATGGTGGCGATCAACTCAATTTTCCCCTCTTTGGGCTGTGTGGCACGCATGCCCTCGCCATGGCAGATCTGCCGTAAAATTTCTGCGGCATCGTCCTCGTGAAGCATGTTTTCATTGTTTTCCCATACGTAAATATGATCTTTTCCCACGCTCAATAAAATGGGGATATCCTTTTCCTCAATCACATGTCCCTTGCGGAACACCGCGTCTTTGGTTACTCCCTTGATGATCTGTGTAATATCGTGGCATAGAATTTGCCCTACTGCGTCCTGTGTTTTGATTAATTTCATATTCCCTCAACTCTCCATTTGACTTTTTTCTATTGAAATCATTTATCCTTTATGGGTCAATTTGTTTTTTCAAACAACTCGCCCCTCTTATCTGCTCTTCTTTTCGCGCCCCGTTAGTGGTTGGGAATGACCCACACGCTGCCATGAACATCACCTAAAGGAATCAGCATAAGTGTTTGCTGTGTCTGTTGCTGGTAATCCCATACTGCCCTCCTCACGCCACTAAACCGTTTATTGTGATAATCGTGAAGCAGTATCACCCCACCTTTTACCATTCTGGGGATGAACCACAGCAGCCCTGATAATGTGGGCTCATACAGATCAGCATCTAAACTCACAAAGGCAAACTGATCTTCAATATCCTCAGCGGTATGAGGGAAATATCCCTTGCAAATTATGGCATTTTCAGGATGCTTCAACTTTGCCATTACCATCTCCACATCTGTATCGCTGAAATCACCTGTTCCCGCTAGAGAAAAATCCCTTTGCTGCTCTGTAACAACGTCTCTTGCGTCAAATCCCTCAAATGTATCAAACAGATAGAGTTTCCTCCTTGGAAAAAGCCGATTTACTTGTTGCGCGAACTCCCCCTGGTAGACTCCTAACTCAGCGATAGCGCCATTTATGTCAGCCTGTTCTATTTCTGCGGCCATTTTTTGCACGGCTGCCGAGCGAATATCCCATTTTTTCATCTCTTCATCCAGCCTGATCATCTTACCCTGATAGCCCAGCTCACGCGCCTGCTTTTCTAGAGCTTCTCCTCTCTCTTTGCCGGCTACCCCTATAAAAACCACCTCTGGCTTTAACAGGAGAGCTTGCTTCACGGGCAAGATGGGAATTCCCCGTATCTCTCTCTCGGCTAGATTTTGGTTGTTATCTCCAAACGCTTTTATGGTATATGTTGTATGGTTGATCAGATGATAGATCGCTTGTCCCATCTGACCAGCGCCTAATATGATTGCCGCTCTCATCTCTTTCAATTCTCCGAAAAGCACTCTCTAAAATAACGCTGAGCAAATTTCTTCACACCATCGCTGTATTGTCTGTATTTTGCAAGCATTTCTTTCTGATGAACGATACTGTTGCTGTCCCCGATTTGTTCGTCGTCCTTTGAAAGTCGGCAATAAAGTGCCGTCACATCACCTCCGTAA
>CAJJPW010000253.1 GCA_905193725.1 uncultured Eubacteriales bacterium | reverse complement strand
CAGGCACGAGAGATGCTGGAGCTGCTGGTGAAGCAGATGGCACAGGCGCAGGGGATCACCGAGCAGATGAAAGCTGAAGATCAGATGACATGGATCGGTGCCATGAATAACATCCGCAGCGCAGCGGAAGAAAGAATAATAAGGGATTTAATCAATAGTTAAAAGCTACGCCACGGCGACTATTCCAAAGCAGAGAATAGTCGCCGTGGTACTATAAATAAACAAAATTACTCCTCTTGAGATTTACTATCGCGTAAACATATTTGTTCCTTTATCTCTCTAAGGCGCCCTATGTTTTTGAAGATGTGTGCTGGATACGCATCAGGATACTTCTCTTCCATCGCACTAAAAGTCAGTTCCCAATACTTTTGACACAGCGGGTTGACCAACTCTGGCAGACTTTTAGCATCAAAAAATGCTGTTAAATAATTAGCATACTGCTTCATTTCGGAGAGTATCATATGTAACAAAAATCTGTTACCATGGACTAGCACCAGTCGTTTCCTTCCCGTCGCTGAAGACTCGTTCTGTGCAAGGAATGAATCCACAACTCGAGCAATCCATACATTGTTGGTAAGAGAGAAGCTATTTGTTCCTCCGTTAAATAAGAGTTTATAGGGAGTCTTGTTGATATTTTCAGTAAGTGCACCAACATTTCTTTTTGCCAATGCAACAATCGACAACTCATCTATGCTACAAGCTTGGGCAATAATTGCCTCATCCAATGTAATCTGATGAAGCGGATCCTCTATAGTTGCTCCTGTTTTATAAAGATACTGGATACCCGAAAAACTCAGTTCATTTTTTATTCGCTCTTGCTCTGGATCGAGTGCCGCAAAATCCTTGCCGTCAATTCTGTTTTGGGTATTTGTAAATCTGGTGATTTGGGTTGCCTGCTCTTCTTCAGTATCAGCAAGATCGATCATCTGAATGAATACTTTAGCCCTTGCCACTACGTCAGGCATATCGGCGTATACCGCTCCTATCGAGCCCGTTGTTTGAGCTCCGTTTACCAATGATACTCCTTCAAGCGCAAACAACCCCGTAATTCTATCAGTACTATGTGCCGCTTTTCTTGTGATTTTACGGCATAAGAGTTTAACTCCGTTGTTATAATAGAAAAACTTCTCTGGTTCTGTTCGTAATACCTCTTTGATACCTTGATTAACATCAGTGCTTCCTTTGTAGTAGCGAATATTCTTAGCAAAGAGCCTATTCCCGTAACGCTGATACCACTCGCCTACCGCAGAAGCAGGGATTGATCCATAGTAGGCTTTAAACGGTTCATCAATTGTTCCCCAATTGCTCAATATTACATCATCAATTGTGATATCATCAAGCGCTTGGCTACTTGCTAAAAAATCGTAGATATCCTGTAATTTAATCTCCTTAAACACTAAAATTTCAGCCACATCTTCTTCATTAACTTGCTTCAAAAGATCAGTTATAGGCCTTTTTGAATAATCAGTTATACACTGGTTCCCCGTATGGCAAAATATCACTTCAATTTGGTAATCCATATCTTTTAGGGCAGCAATAATGTCTGTTTGCTTTGCAGATATTTTCGCATTACACCCCTCAAATTCAGAGTTTATAATCCTCTTGACTCCTTGTGCAAAAGAGCCTGCCTCCTCCTGCGATATTCCGCCAGTCCCGTCTCTTCTCCACTTGCTTTGCACAAGAACAAGCTTTTTCTGTGTACTATCATTATATACCGCATCGATCCCCATATCGTGATAGCCATCTGTAACACAACTTCCAGAAAGAGTCTCATCAATGCCGCATTGGATCATAATTGACAGCGCAGCTATCGCTCTCGAATAAAATGTAGATCTATCATCGTCTGACGTTTTAACGTCAGAAATATCTATCTTTTCATTAAATAAATCATCTAATTTTGTAGCGATACGCACCATCGTAAGATTTGCAGCCATTTAAACGTTCTTCCTTTCTTCACTTACAGTATGGTTGCTATAAGTACTCCAGGTTGGTTCGTAATCTGCGGTAGCTTGGTTGCCCCACATATCCCAGCCTTCACGATTACCACGGGCAAATAATTCAAGAAAAGGGCCTGGAGAACAACTCTCAATAATTGGGATAATCTCGTCGGGTTTCCGAGAGTGTTCACGCTTTTGCGTCCGAATAAGGTTAACCTGTGAGCGGGCCGGAGCCAGTGTTCTAAAGTTATCACCTTTGACACCGAAAAGAAGGATTTCAGTTACATTGCGAAAATAGAACCCTACACCGCGTCCGTCTGGCCCACCATCTTTGCGAACCTTTTCCCAAATGATATTTCCCTTATACTCAAATCCCCAAGCTTTCATAACGGCTAAGCCATCTGGTAGAAGTGCGTTGGGAACCCAGAGGTACAGATGACTTTTTGCGGCAGCGACCTGTTCAACAGGCAGTGCCATTATATCTTCCAGTGACATCGTTTCATACCGAGTTAGCTTTTTGTTTTCCGGCGCTACTTTTCCAGTGCGGTTTTGAAAGCGCCAAGGTGGATCAGCATAAATCGTCGAATAGCGTTTATCACCACAAAAGGAAAGAAGATTCTCAGATGTTTCCTGTAGCGTGCTCATCCATGTAACCCTCCTTCCAATCTGAGACACAATTTTTCTTAATGCCAATAGCCAGAACAGGGCAGCCGCCATTGCGACGGGATTCTAAGCGATACAGTAGTTTTCCCATCCAAGTAGTACTTGCACCGTATTTACGCATAATAGGCTTCCAAGAATGCGAATTCTTGTCAAAGTCATACACGGTTTTGAACACATCATTCAGTTCCTGTGAGCGGGTAACAATTATACCAGCACTTACAATATCACAATCGTAGTATGTCCGCATTGCAAGCAGATCCCTATCAAAAGTTTGATCTTTGCTGTTCCATTCAAGGTCAAATGCGATTCGTCCTTTCAAAAAATCAATATTATGACCGTCAATATAATTTTCAGTTACTCGCTCCTCAAAGGGAACGCTGGAAAAACGGCCCCTTTGGTCAGCCTGCCTTGGATAAAACTTGATGTGTAAGTCACCAGAAATTCGGATTTCTCTCCAGCCGCAGGGATAGAGAACATCATCAAATTTTTTGGGAATCTTAGTCTCATTTCCGCCGGCTTCACGCAGGTCATCCGTGGTAATATCGAGCTTTCTTAGGCACTCGACGACATCACTCCACTCCTTGGGAAAGGCTTGAGTAATGATTTCAATAGCGTGGTTGTAGTTGTAGAACTCAAATCTATCTAAAAGATCAGCGTCTATATAATCAGAAATCCGCATTTCCATCCCTCCATATAATTATACAAATATAACATAGCATATTTAGCGATATCTTTCAATGTTTTTTGGCTTTTTCTCCGTAATAGCAGCTAGATAACGGCAGATCGCGGAGGGGGCCAATCC
>CAJJPW010000252.1 GCA_905193725.1 uncultured Eubacteriales bacterium | reverse complement strand
TTTTTGCCATTCTTAAACATAAAGAATGGCTTTTTTTATGAGCGAAACTTATTCATTACTTCTATATTGCAATTAAATGGCAAAATATCCTCTTTGCGCTAATCTTCAAATAGACTGCGTCTTCTTTTCATATCAATGACAGATTTTAGGATATACTCATCATCACTTGTTTCCACGGATGCAATAGATTGTTTTATATTTTTCTCTTTTACGCGATTCTATCTCATAATTTCCTGCTATTTCGAAAATACTAGAATCATGAAAGGACTGTTGAAATTTATTTTAATTGCGGTACTGGTCATCCTGGCAGCCTATCTGATTTATCTACTCATCCAGGGGGATCATTCCTCTGTATCTAGTAGTACTCGGTTCATATGATGGATATCTACTTCGAGCTATCGCATAGCAAGCAGGTTTCCCAAAATCCAGTTCCGCTACAACAATTAACCGAAATCTACTGTGAAGATGAGAGTATTCGGCAAAAGCTCCTCCATTACCCAATAACTCTTACGCAGGAAATTACTGCACTCAGCGCCATGCAGTTGATCCAAATTGCGAAATCCATTTGTCCTAAGGCAAGGGTCCACTTTTTGGGATCTACTAAGTGCCAAATTATCCAGCGTCACTCTCAAACCTATCGTTTCGGGAGCATTTTAAAACTGGTCCTCATTGGGTTAATCGTCTTTTTTGGCGGGGCTATTGCCATTATGAATTTTCATGCCGATGTGGATATGCCAACAGTTCATAGCAATATCTATGAATTTGCCACTGGCATTGCCGGTGAAACTTATGCACCATATGTGAGTATCCCCTATGCCATCGGCATCGGATTTGGGTTTTTATTCGTGCTCAACATCATTAAAAGAAAAAAGAATAAAGAACCCAGCTTAATCGAACTAGAAGTCCATGAATATGAAAATGAAATTCTAGACTATTTTGATGAAAAACAAGATGAGGGCTCCCAATGATCGCTGGCAACTTATTCAGTATTTTATTGGGCTTCTCTGGCGGCGTTGCAACGGGAGCTGCACTTTGCGCCTTTTACGTGGCACTAGGAGTGTTTTCCAAGCTCAATCGCCTCAGCGGCGTCCAAAATAGCTACCATACCTATATCATAATCGCTTGGCTGGGGGTTCTGTTTGGCGTAGGTATAACAATCTTTCATTTGGAGATACCAATATGGTGGCTGCAAATCCCCTTTGGGTTTTTCGGCGGAGCCTTTATCGGTGTATTTATCGCCTCACTGGCCGAAGTTACCAATATTTTGCCGTGCCTCTATCGGGAATCCAAGAGCAAAACAGCACTTTTAGTCATCCTGATTGTTTTTGCCATCGGCAAAGTATCCGGGGCCCTCATCAATTTCTTACACGATATTTTTATATAAGGAGGTTCTTTATGAATTGGACACACGAATTACCTATAGATGACCTTACTCCCAATTCCAACCCAACAGAGACGGAGATCTTTTCTACTCCACCTAAAAACGAAAGTATCTCACATATTCACCAAAGGAGGAGTAACGATGAAAATTAAAAATCATATGGATCAGGCAAGATATGAGCAGCATGTGAAAGATACCATGCCCAAAAGCAACCTCTTGTCCGAGTGCCTTCGGGCATTTCTCGTTGGAGGACTCATTTGCGTACTCGGCCAGGGTATTCGCAACTTTGCCATCGATATTTTGCAGTTATCGGAAGAAATGACTTCTGGTTTCACCAGTATGGTGCTCATCTTCCTAGGTGCATTTTTTACCGGAGTGGGCGTCTACGATGTATTAGGTAAGTTTGCCGGGGCTGGTTCCATTGTGCCCATCACAGGCTTTGCCAACTCCATTGTCTCCCCCGCCATAGACGCAAAGACAGAAGGATATGTTTTAGGAGTGGGCGCTAAACTCTTCACCATTGCCGGACCTGTTTTAGTATATGGCATTAGCGCATCTGTTCTGGCAGGCATTATCTATTATCTCATTCCTTTAATCTTTGGAGGTGTATGATGGCTCAAAAAAAACTAGGTTCCAGCACCATTCAGTTTCAAAATCCAATTTTTATCGCTGGTAACGGCACTGTCGCCGGTCCTAACGAATGCAAAGGGCCTCTGGGCTCCTATTTTGACATCAAATTGACAGAGGACACTTGGCAGGAAGATACCTATGAAAAAACCGAACTCAAGATGTACTATACAGCCGTTCGCAAAGCCATTCAAGATGCTGGCAAAACCAAAGAAGAGATCGAATTTATGCTGGGAGGAGACCTGCTCAATCAAATCGTCACCTCCGGCTATAGCGCCCGCCAGCTGGAAATCCCCTTTTTAGGGTTATATGGTGCCTGCTCTACCATGGCAGAATCCCTTATTGTAGGTAGCATGGTGATAGACGGAGGATTCGCTGATCATGTAGTATGTGCTGCCAGCAGCCATTTTGCAACTGCTGAACGACAATTTCGATATCCACTTGAACTGGGCACGCCCAAGCCCCCTACAGGCCAAAATACGGTAACCGGCGCTGGAGCTACCGTCCTATCCACCACAGATGACAAAAAAGATGGCATTAGCCCCACTTACGCCACCATAGGCAGTGTGGTGGACATGGGGATTACCGACGCCAACAATATGGGAGCCGCCATGGCCCCAGCTGCCGCTCAGACCATTCTCACCCATTTAGAGGATACAGGACGTGACGCCCAGTATTATGACCTCATCGTGACGGGTGATCTGGGCTCATTTGGCAGCAAACTTCTATTTGAAATTTGCTCCAATCAAGGCGTCAACATTAAGGAAAACTTTTTGGATTGTGGATACCTCATTTATGACGGTCTCCCGGATACCTATTGTGGAGGAAGCGGCTGTGGTTGCAGTGCCATCACTTTAAATGGTTATCTCATGGACCAAATAAGAAAAGGAAAACTCAGCAAAATATTTTTTGTGGCAACTGGCGCTCTCTTATCCCCTCTGGTGGTACAGCAGGGAGAAAGCATTCCCAGCATTGCCCATGGCATTGCCATAGAAAGGAAGAAGAGCTAATGGATTATTTCAATGCATTTTGGGTGGGCGGCCTTATCTGTGTAATAGGCCAGATCATCTTATCTAAAACCAATATCACACCCGCTAGAATTCTCGTTCTGTTTGTCACGTTAGGCGTATTTTTGACTCTTATCGGCATTTATGAGCCATTGGTAGATGTTGCTGGTGCGGGCGCTACCGTCCCTCTCACAGGATTTGGCTACTCTCTTGCAAAAGGGGCTCAAAAAGCCGTAGCTGAACAGGGAATTTTTGGTGCGTTGACAGGTGGGATTACCGCTACAGCAGCAGGAGTGGCAGCTGCTATTGTCTTTGGGTACTTGATGTCTATCATTTTTCGCTCAAAGACAAAAAAATAAGTTTCACCTTGATAAACCTTCTCTAATTGCTC